>JAWOGT010000241.1:0-10081 GCA_046496585.1 Halopseudomonas sp. | reverse complement strand
TCTACTTGTAGCTCGTGCTTGTGGCTTATGACTTGGGGCTTGGGGCTTGGGGCTTGTAGCTTGCGGCTTGCGGCTTGCGGCTTGCGGCTTGCAGCTATCTTCGTCCTTTGAAAAACGCCCTGAGCATTGCCCCGCACTCCTCCGCCAACACACCGCCTTCCACTTCCACATGATGATTCAGCCAGGGCTGTGCGAGCACTTGTGCGCGGCTGACGACGGCGCCGGAGCGGGGTTCGCTGGCGCCGTAGACCAGACGGGTGATACGACTATGCACCAGCAGGCCGGCGCACATGGTGCAGGGTTCCAGGGTGACGTACAGCGTGGTGTCCGGCAGGCGATAGTTGCCTTCGCTGGTCGCGGCCTGGCGCAAGGCAACCATCTCCGCATGGGCGCTGGGGTCGTGGCTGCTGATGGGCTGGTTAAAGCCGCGGCCGATCACCTGACCATTGCGCACCAGCACGGCGCCTACGGGCACTTCACCCAGGGCCGCGGCCTGTTGCGCCTGCGCCAATGCCAGGCGCATAAAGTCGATATCGGCTGGCTTCACAGGCGCAGCGTCAGATCAGCTTGCGGGTTCTGAGCAGCTCGATCACCTGGGTGACGCAGGCTTCCAGAGTCTGCTCGGCGGTGTTGAGCACCAGATCCGCGTCAGTGGGCGCTTCGTAAGGGTAAGACACGCCCGGCACGGTGTTGTCCACATTGGCGGCATACAGGCCAGAGGGATCACGTTCCTGGCAGACCGACAGTGGCGCAGCCAGATGGACCAGCAGGCAACGCTCGCCGAGAATATAGCGCGCCTTGGCGCGGCTTTCCTCGGTCGGCGCCATAAAGGCACCAATCGCGATCAACCCCGCTTCATTCATCTGCCGGGCGATCCGCGCCCCTTTGTGCAGGTTCTCGCCGCGGCCCAGCGCATCCTGCGGCAGGCCTTTGCTCAGATCCTGACGCAGCGCTTTACCGTCCAGCACATAGCAGGCACGCCCGCTGTCGAACAGCTTGCGCTCGACAGCGTAAGCGATGGTGCTCTTGCCCGAGCCGGACAACCCGGTCAGCAGCAGGGTAACCGGCTCCTGACCGAAGCGCTGGGCGCGTTCGCTGGCCGTCACGTGGGCAAAGCCGCCATGCCGACTGCCGCTGGTGTTCTGGCCAATCAGACCCTTGGCGACGATCATGCCGGCGCCGACGGTGCCGTTGCTCATGCGGTCGATAACGATAAACGAGCCGCTGGTGCGGTTGGCGCGGTAATCGTCATAGGCAATCGGCCGTTCCAGTGACAGCTCCACCCGGCCAATCTCGTTCAGCCCCAGTTGCGCCGCGGGCTGCTCTTCCAGGGTATTGACGTCGATGCGGTGCACGATCCGGGTGAAGGAGCCGGGGCTATTGCTGGTCGCGCGCTTGATGTCGTACTTGCGGCCCGGCTGCATGGGCTGGTCGTCCATCCACACCAGGTTGGCTTCAAACAGATCGCCGATCAGCGGACGGTTGTCCACATGCGCCAATACGTCACCACGGGAAATATCGATCTCGTCTTCCAGGGTCAGCGTCACCGCCTGGCCGGGGCCGGCGCTTTCCAGCTCACCATCGAAGGTGACAATGGATTTGACCCGGCTGGTCTTGCCCGAGGGCAGCACCACCAGCTCGTCACCCTTGTGCACCACGCCGGAGGCCAGGGTGCCGGCAAAGCCGCGGAAGTTCAGGTTCGGGCGCGTGACCAGCTGCACCGGGAAGCGCAGGTCCGTGAGGTTGCGGTCCGCTGCGACTTGCACGGTTTCCAGAATTTCCATCAGCGTCTGGCCACTGTACCAGGGGCTGCGCTCGCTGCGGTTGACCACGTTGTCGCCCTTCAGGGCCGACATGGGCACGAAGTGCACGCTGTTGCCATCGAGCAGTTCCAGGCCGCTGGCGAACTGGCGGTAATCGTCACAGATCTGCTTGAACACGCCTTCGTCGAAGCCCTTCAGATCCATCTTGTTGACGGCCACGACGATATGCTTGATACCCAGCAATGAGGCGATAAAGCTGTGCCGCTTGGTCTGGGTTTGTACGCCGTAACGGGCGTCGATCAGGATGATCGCCAGGTCGCAGGTCGAGGCACCGGTGGCCATGTTGCGCGTGTACTGCTCGTGACCGGGGGTGTCGGCAATGATGAACTTGCGCTTGGCGGTGGAGAAATAACGATACGCCACGTCAATGGTGATGCCCTGCTCGCGCTCGGCCTGCAGACCGTCGACCAGCAGCGCCAGATCGACTTCCTCACCGGTGGTGCCGGACTTTTTTGAATCGCGGGTGATGGCTTCCATGTGATCTTCATAGATCATCTTGGAATCATGCAGCAGACGACCGATCAGCGTGCTCTTGCCATCGTCGACGTTGCCGCACGTCAGAAACCGCAGCAGCTCCTTGCGCTCGTGCTGACCCAGGTAGGCCAGAATATCTTCGCTGATCAAATCAGATTGGTGACTCATGGTTCTCTCCGGGCTAAGCGCCCTGCTTAGCTGAAGTTAGAAATAGCCCTGACGTTTTTTCTCTTCCATGGAGCCTGCCTGATCGTGATCGATCATGCGGCCCTGGCGTTCGGAGGTGCGGGTCAGCAGCATTTCCTGAATAATTTCCGGCAGGCTGGCGGCGCTGGATTCGACGGCGCCGGTCAGCGGGTAGCAGCCGAGGGTGCGGAAACGCACCATCTTCATTTGCGGCGTTTCGCCCTCCTCCATCGGCATGCGCTCGTCATCAACCATGATCAGCGAACCGTTGCGCTCGACCACCGGACGCGCGGCGGCGAAGTACAGCGGCACGATAGGGATGCTTTCCAGATAGATGTATTGCCAGATATCCAGCTCGGTCCAGTTCGACAAGGGGAACACGCGGATACTTTCGCCCTTGTGTACCTTGCCGTTGTAGACATTCCACAACTCCGGGCGCTGGTTCTTCGGGTCCCAGCGGTGGTGCTTGTCACGGAAGGAGTAGACGCGCTCCTTGGCACGGGACTTTTCCTCGTCGCGCCGGGCACCACCGAAGGCGGCATCGAAGCCGTACTTGTCCAGCGCCTGTTTCAGGCCTTGGGTCTTCATGATATCCGTGTGCACGGCGCTGCCATGGGTAAAGGGACCAACACCCTGGGCGACACCGTCCGGATTCTTGTGTACCAGCAGGTCCAGGTCCATTTCCTCAACGATCTTCTCGCGGAAGCTGTACATCTCGCGGAATTTCCAGCCGGTATCCACATGCAGCACAGGAAACGGCAAGCGGCCAGGATAAAACGCCTTGCGCGCCAGATGCAGCATGACGGCGGAGTCCTTGCCGATGGAATAGAGCATCACCGGGTTCTGAAACTCGGCCGCGACTTCACGAATGATGTGAATGCTCTCGGCTTCCAGTTGCTTGAGGTGGGTCAGTTTTTCCAGCATGGAATACTCACGATGATGAGGGGGACGCCGGGCGTCCCTGGGACAGATGGTGAGCAGTGTAACAAACACAAGGCAATCTAATAAGAAGCCTATTGATACCTTTAAGTTATATAGATATAGCTGCTTTCAAACCGGGTTGTCGATGTCGATAAAGCGATGCTCGATACCATAGCGCGCGGCCAGATGCTCACCCAGCGCCTGCACCCCGTAGCGCTCGGTGGCGTGGTGCCCGGCGGCAAAAAAATGAATGCCATGTTCCCGCGCCGCATGCACCGTGGGTTCGGATATCTCGCCCGTGACATAGGCATCCACCCCCAATGCCACCGCGCGATCAATGTAGCCCTGGGCTGCGCCCGTACACCAGGCTAGGCGTTTGATCGGCCGCTGATTGCCGGCAATATGCAAGGGCTCGCGCTGCAGTACGCTGGCCAACTGCGCGGCCAGCTCGCTGCCGGTCAGCGGCGCAGGCAGCTCGCCGTGCAAGCCTACCGAGCGCGGATTGCCGGGCTCAAGCCCGCCGCTCACGGTCCAGCCCATACGCCGCGCCAGCTCTACGTTATTACCCAGCAACGGATGCACATCCAGCGGCAGATGATAAGCCAGCAGGTTGACATCATTCGCCAGCAAAGCCTTGAGCCGGCGCTGCTTGATACCGGTAACGGGCGCAGATTCGCCTTTCCAGAAATAACCGTGGTGGACCAGCAGCATATCGGCCCCGGCGGCTACGGCCGCATCCACCATGGCCTGGCTGGCGGTGACGCCCGTAACCAGCAGCCGGATCTGTTCACGCCCTTCGACCTGCAGGCCATTGGGGCAATAATCCTCAAACGCGGCGCGCTCGAGCAGCGTGTTGCAATAGTCCACTAACGTGCTGCGATCAATCATGGGGGCCTCCTTTAGCCGAAAGCAGCATTGTCCCGCCTGCTGCCTAGTTTGGCCAGTCATGCGGGTCATTCTCGCCGGCGTACTCGGCAGGATGGCCGCCAGGCTCTATACTGTGGCGCAAATGCTTGTCTGCCGACAGCTGGTATGTCTGGGAAAAATGGATGAACGCTCTACTGCGTAACTGGATCTGGCCTGCCCTGTGTGGGGTATTGCTGGCACTGCTGATTCTTCAATATTACCCGCATTGGCTGAGCAAGCCCGAGCGCAATGGTGGCGTTGTTCCGGTCATTTCCAGCGTCGATGTGGCGAGTGACCAGCCCGCTGCCCAGGGTCCCTTCTCATACAGTGACGCGGTGCAACGGGCAGCGCCCGCCGTAGCCAATATCTATACCAGTAAAGCCGCTACCGAGGACAGCCCACAGCTGCTGCCCACTCCACCACTGCGCGATTACTCGGACGTACTGCCGGTGCCCAACCGCCAGCAGACCAGCCTGGGATCGGCTGTCATCCTCAATGCCGAAGGCTATCTGCTGACCAACAATCATGTGGTCGCCGGCGCTGATGAAATCCTCGTGTCCTTGCGCGATGGCCGTGAGGCACTGGCCGAGCTGATCGGCACTGACCCGGAAACCGACCTGGCGGTGCTCAAGATCAACCTGCACGAGCTGCCGGTGGTGACGATCAGCCCGACGCCACAGCGCATCGGCGATGTGGTGATGGCCATCGGCAACCCGTTCGGCCTGGGCCAGACGGTGACCATGGGCATCGTCAGCGCGACCGGGCGTAACCAACTGGGTTTGAACACCTATGAAGATTTCATCCAGACCGATGCCGCGATCAACCAGGGCAATTCAGGCGGCGCCTTGATTGATGCCAATGGCAATCTGATCGGTATCAATACGGCAATTTTTTCCCAATCCGGCGGCTCACAAGGCATCGGCTTTGCGATCCCGGTCAATCTGGCAGTGGAAGTCATGCAGGCAATCATCAGCCAGGGCCGGGTAATCCGCGGCTGGCTGGGCGTCGAAGTACAACCGCTGAGCACGGAGTTGGCCGCCTCGCTGGGGCTGGATGTCCGCGAAGGCATTGTGGTGTCCGGGCTGTACCGCGAGGGCCCGGCCTGGACCGCCGGGCTGCTGCCAGGGGACGTGATTCTGCATATTGATCAGGAGCCGGTGAGTACCGGCCGGCAAGCCATGAACCAGGTCGCCCGGGCCCAGCCCGGGCAGAAAGTCCGCCTGAGCATATTGCGTGAAGGCCAAGCCATGCAGTTTGAAGCCGAAGTGGGCGTCAGGCCGAGCTTCCGCGGCTAGCGCAGGCGCGCTGAAGCATCCTCTGCGCAGGCATCAGAGCAAGGCCTGCAAGGCTTCGATCAACTGGGCATTCTGCTCCGGCGTGCCAATGGTAATGCGCAAGAATTGTTCGATACGCGGCTTGGCGAAATGCCGCACTATAACCCGCTGCTCACGCAAACCCTGAGCCAGCTGCGCTGCATCCTGCTGTGGATGCCTGACGAAGACAAAGTTGGCCGCTGAGGGCAATACCTCAAAGCCCATCTGCACCAGCCTGGCGGCCATCTGCTCGCGGCTATGGATCACCGCAAGCCGGGTAGTCTCGAAATACGCTTGATCGCGGAACGCCGCCTCGGCACCAGCCAGCGCCAACCGATCCAGCGGATAGGAATTGAAGCTGTTCTTGATCCGCTCCAGCGCCTCAATCAGATCGGCGTGACCCACCGCCAAACCGACCCGCAGCCCGGCCAGCGAGCGTGATTTTGACAGACTCTGGGTCACCAGCAGGTTCGGATAGCGATCAACCAGGCTGATCGCCGTCTCGGCCCCAAAGTCGACATAAGCCTCATCCACCACCACCACCGAATCGGGACTGTTGCGCAGCACCTGCTCGATCTGTGCCAACGTCAGCGCGATGCCGGTGGGCGCATTCGGATTGGGGAAAATAATGCCGCCGTTCGGCCGGGCATAATCGTCGATAGTGATAGTGAAGTCCGCCGCCAGCGGCAGAGTCTGCGACTCGATGCCATACAACCCGCAATACACCGGGTAAAAACTGTAACTGATGTCCGGAAACAGCAGCGGCTGGTCATGCTGGAACAACCCATGAAAAACGTGCGCCAGGACCTCGTCAGAGCCGTTACCGACAAACACCTGGCTGGGCTGCACGCGGTAATACTCGGCAATGGACCTTTTCAGGCTATCGGCATTGGGCGCCGGATACAGACGCAAGGACGCGTCAGTCACCGCGGCAATCGCCTCGAGCACTTTGGGTGAGGGGCCGAACGGATTCTCGTTGGTATTCAGTTTGACCAGATTATCCAGCTGCGGCTGCTCGCCCGGCACGTAGGGCACCAGATCTTTGACGAAGGGACTCCAAAATCGGCTCACAGATCGATCCTCGATGACGCTGCGAGCGGCAAGCCTCAAGCTGACCATGCAGACTGCACTGCCGAGCTTTCCGCTTGCCGCCGGCTACTGGTGGCTAGGGTTTTATCCGGTATTCCGCACTGCGCGCATGGGCGGTGAGGCTTTCGCCCCGGGCCAGCACCGAGGCAGTCTTGGCCAGTTCCGAGGCGCCTTCGGGGGAACAGAAGATCACCGACGAACGCTTCTGGAAGTCATACACACCCAGTGGCGAGGAGAACCGTGCGGTACCGGAGGTCGGCAGCACGTGATTGGGGCCGGCACAGTAATCACCCAGCGCTTCGGGGGTAAAGCGGCCCATGAATATCGCCCCGGCATGGCGAATGCTTGACAGCAGTGCGTTAGGGTCGGCTACCGACAGCTCCAGATGCTCCGGAGCCATGCGGTTGGATATCTCACAAGCATGCTCGAGACTGTCGACCTTGATCAGCGCGCCGCGGTTCTCCAGCGAGATACGCACCATATCGGCACGCTCCAGGCTGCCTAGCAGCTTGTTCAGGCTGGCTTCCACGGCGTCCAGAAAGGCCGCGTCGGGCGAGAGCAGAATCGACTGCGCGTTTTCATCATGCTCGGCCTGTGAGAACAGATCCATGGCGATCCAGTCGGGGTCGGTCTGGCCATCACAGATCACCAGAATTTCCGAGGGGCCGGCGATCATGTCGATGCCGACCTGACCGAACACCGCACGCTTGGCGGTGGCAACATAGATATTGCCCGGACCGACGATCTTGTCGACCTGCGGTACGCTTTCGGTGCCATAGGCCAGCGCGGCAACCGCCTGGGCGCCGCCCAGGGTGAATACGCGATCTACGCCCGCCAGGCAGGCAGCCGCCAGCACCAGTTCATTGATTTCACCACGCGGCGTGGGCACCACCATGACCACTTCACGCACGCCGGCGACCTTGGCCGGCACCGCGTTCATGATCACTGACGACGGGTAGGAAGCTTTGCCACCCGGCACATAGAGGCCGGCACGGTCCAGCGGCGTGATCTGCTGACCAAGCACAGTACCGTCAGCCTCGGTATAACGCCAGGACGGCTGGGACTGATGTTCATGATAGGCGCGCACCCGCTCGGAGGCCACCTCCAGCGCAGTGCGTTGCTCCGAGGTAATACGCTCCAGCGCCAGCTCCAGCCGGGCACGATCGAGAATCAGATCGGCCATGCTATTGACCTGAAAGCCATCAAAACGGGCGGTGTATTCCACCAGCGCCGCGTCGCCGCGTGCGCGTACCGCAGCGATAATTTCTTCTACACGCGCGTTGACGCTGTTGTCCGACACGCCTTCCCAGGCCAGCAATGCGTCGAGATGCTGCTTGAAATCAGCCTGATTGGCATCCAGACGGGTGATCTTAAGCGGCGTACTCATGGCAGTTACCTTTCTTGAGATGGATTGTGAACAATGTGGAAAACCTTGTGATCAGTAGTCGGCCAAACCTGATTCAGGCGGCGCGTTGGTCCACTGCCGTAGCCAGCAGATCAATCAACGCCTTGATGCGCGCGTGTTTCATCTTCATCGCCGCCTTGTTGACGATCAGCCGCGAGCTGATGGTGGCGATCAATTCCTGTGCCTCCAGACCATTGGCACGCAGCGTATTGCCGGTGTCCACCACATCAATGATCTTGTCGGCCAAGCCCACCAGCGGCGCCAGCTCCATGGAGCCGTACAGCTTGATGACCTCAACCTGGCGGCCCTGCTCGGCGTAATAACGGCGCGCAACATTGACGAACTTGGTCGCAACGCGCAGACGACCGCGCGGCTCCGGGGTATTGACCGGGCCCGCGGTCATCAACCGGCAGTTCGCGATCTTCAGATCCAGCGGTTCATAGAAGCCTTGGCTGCCATATTCCATCAGCACATCCTTGCCAGCCACGCCGAGATCGGCGGCGCCCAATTCGACGTAGGTCGGCACGTCGGTGGCGCGAACGATCAGCAAGCGCACGCTGGGATCGGTGGTGTCGAAAATCAGCTTGCGGCTTTTCTCCAGATCTTCCAGCGGCTCGATGCCGGCCTGTTTCAGCAGCGGCAGGGTGTCATCCAGAATACGGCCCTTGGAAAGCGCGATGGTCAGAGTCTCGGTCATGCGGTAATCCTTGTCTGTTTCAGGCCGGTATACGGCGAATGACCGCGCCAAGTGCCTGCAGCTTTTCCTCGATACATTCGTAACCACGGTCAATGTGGTAAATGCGATCGACCAGGGTGTCGCCATCCGCTACCAGACCGGCAATCACCAGGCTGGCGGACGCGCGCAGGTCAGTCGCCATCACCGGGGCACCCTTGAGGCGCTCGACGCCGGTGACAATAGCGGTGTTGCCTTCGACCAGAATCTGCGTACCCATGCGGTTCATTTCCTGCACGTGCATGAAGCGGTTCTCGAACACGGTTTCAATCACCGTACCGGTGCCCTCGGCAACTGCATTCATCGCAATGAACTGCGCCTGCATGTCAGTGGGAAACGCAGGATAGGGTGCCGTACGCAGGTTGATAGCCTTGGGCCGATTGCCTTTCATGTCCAGACTGATCCAGTTCTTGCCGGTATCAATCTGCGCGCCAGCTTCCTCCAGCTTGAGCAGCACGGCCTCGAGGATCGAGGCATCAGTATCCTTGAGCTTGACCCGGCCACGGGTGGCGGGAGCAGCAACCAGATAAGTACCGGTTTCGATCCGATCCGGCATCACCGAGTAGCGTGCCGCGTGCAGACGCTCAACGCCTTCGATGGTGATGGTGGCGGTGCCGTGACCGGTGATGTTGGCGCCCATGGCGATCAGGCATTCGGCCAGATCCACGACCTCCGGCTCACGCGCGGCATTTTCCAGCACGGTGCGACCCTTGGCCAGGGTGGCGGCCATGAGGATGTTCTCGGTACCCGTGACCGTCACGGTATCGAAGAAAAAGTGCGCACCACGCAAGCCGCCTTCCGGCGCCCGGGCCTTGATATAACCCTCTTCCACGGTGATCTGGGCACCCATGGCTTCCAGACCCCGGATATGCAAATCGACCGGGCGCGAACCAATGGCGCAGCCGCCAGGCAAGGCCACTTCGGCATAACCGAAATGCGCGACCATCGGGCCCAGTACCAGAATCGAGGCACGCATGGTCTTGACCAGTTCATAGGGTGCCACCAGCGTGGTGATGCGGGTCGGATCAACCTCGACATTCATCCGCTCATCCAGTACTGGCTCGATCCCCATGCGCCCAAACAGCTCGATCATGGTGGTGATGTCGTGCAGGTGCGGCAGATTGCACACGGTCACCGGTCCGTCTGCCAGGAGTGTCGCGGCCAAAATGGGCAGCGCGGAGTTCTTGGCACCGGAAATGCGGATTTCGCCGTCCAGGCGGTTACCGCCGGT
>JAWOGT010000022.1:0-4431 GCA_046496585.1 Halopseudomonas sp. | reverse complement strand
TAATCGACTTCCACCCCGAAGCGTTGCAAATATTTATCGAACAGGCTGACCGTGGCGCCAAACACGCTGCGCGATACCAGGATGTGATCGCCGGCGGAACACAGGCTCATGACCATCGCCATGATTGCCGCCATGCCCGAGGCGGTGGCGACGGCCTGTTCAGCGCCTTCGAGGGCCGCTATGCGCTCCTCGAAGGTGCGCACGGTGGGATTCATATAACGTGAGTAGACGTTACCCTTGGCTTCGCCGGCAAAACAGGCTGCCGCATCGGCAGCACTGCGAAAGACATAGCTGGAGGTCAGGAACAGGGCTTCGCCATGTTCGGCCTCGGGCCCACGACGCTGACCTGCGCGGACGGCCAGCGTATCAAAACCGGCTTCACTCAGATCGCTGTCGAGCCGCCCTGCATCCCATTCAGTCGTCATGATTCGTATCTCTTTTAACTCGGCGGTTAAGCGCTTGCAGTCTGCACCTCAGCGGCCAGCATTGCCGCTCAGTTATTGTGCAGCTCGATGACTGCGTTGCCTTGATCACCTACGGTCAGGGCCGCATCGTTGCGCGCACGCTCGATCTTGCCCAGATAGGCTTCGTTCACGTCGCCGGTGATGTAATCACCGTCGAATACCGAACAATCGAAGCGCTTCAGCTTGGGGTTGCCCTCACTTACCGCATCCACCAGATCATGCAGGTCCTGGTAGACCAGCCAGTCCGCACCGATCAACTCAGCCACCTCTTCAGTGGTCCGATCATGGGCGATCAGTTCGTGGACGCTGGGCATGTCGATGCCATACACGTTGGGGTAACGTACCGCGGGCGCAGCGGAGCAGAAATACACCTGCTTGGCGCCCGCTTCACGGGCCATCTGGATGATCTGCTTGCAGGTCGTGCCGCGTACGATGGAGTCGTCCACCAGCAACACATTCTTGCCACGAAACTCCAGCTCGATGGCATTGAGTTTCTGCCGTACCGATTTCTTCCGGGCGGCCTGACCAGGCATAATAAAAGTACGCCCGATATAACGATTCTTGACGAAACCCTCGCGGAATTTCACGCCCAAGTGATTGGCCAGCTCCACCGCCGAGGTACGGCTGGTGTCCGGAATCGGGATGACCACATCGATACCGTGATCCGGGTTGTCGCGCAGAATCTTCTCGGCGAGCTTTTCGCCCATCCGCAGCCGCGCCTTGTAAACCAGTACATTATCGATCATGGAATCCGGGCGGGCCAGATACACGTGTTCGAAGATGCACGGCGAGTATTGCGGATTTTCCGCGCACTGGCGGGTATGCAGCTCGCCCTTGTCGGTGATGTAAACGGCTTCACCCGGCTCCAGGTCGCGAATCAGCTCAAAACCCAGCACATCCAGCGAGACGCTTTCCGAGGCGATCATGTACTCGACCCCGTTTTCGGTATCGCGTTGACCGAAGACGATCGGACGAATCGCATTCGGATCGCGGAAGCCGACGATGCCGTAGCCCGTCACCATGGCGATCGCCGCGTAGCCACCGACACACCGCTTGTGCACGGCGCGCACCGCATCAAAGATGTCTTCCTGACTGGGCTGCAGTTTGCCGCAGCGGGCCAGTTCATGGGCAAACACATTGAGCAGCACTTCGGAGTCGGAGTTGGTATTGACGTGACGCAGATCGGATTCGTAGATCTCCCGCGACAACTGCTCGACGTTGGTCAGATTGCCGTTGTGCGCCAAGGTGATGCCGTAGGGGGAGTTGACATAGAACGGCTGTGCTTCAGCGGAGCTGGAAGAGCCGGCTGTCGGGTAACGCACATGGCCAATACCCATGTTGCCAATCAGACGCTGCATGTGCCGCTGGTGAAATACGTCACGCACCAGGCCATTATCCTTGCGCAGATAGAGTCGTTTCTGGTGACAGGTTACTATGCCGGCGGCGTCCTGGCCGCGATGCTGCAGGACTGTCAGGGCATCATAGAGCGCCTGATTGACGTTCTCTTTGCCCACTATGCCAACAATGCCACACATGCCTAAACACCTTTTCGTCTATGGATACACCACACCTGCTACTGCCAGATGCAAGCTTCAGCGTCCGACAAGCCCGAGAATCATGCTCTTGGACCAGTCAGCCACCAGGAGAAAATGCGGAATCAGCTCAGACTGCCGCCACCAGTCATCGGCATCGACCGGCGCCAGACTCAGCAGGCCGACGCCAACAGTGACCAACAAGGCTCCGCGAGCGGCACCAAAGATCATACCCAGGAAACGGTCGGTACCACTCAGACCGGTGACCACTACCAGCTGGCCGATCAGGTAATTGACCAGCCCGCCGAGAATCAATGTCAGAACAAATAATGCAGCGCAGGCGGCGATGACCCGGACTGAAGGCGTGTCGATATACGGAATCAGGTACTCGGCCAACGCCCCGCCAAACATCCAGGCTACCAGGCCGGCGACCACCCAGGTCACCAGCGATAGCGCTTCCTTGACGAAACCCCGGGCCAGACTGATCACGGTCGAGACGGCAATAATGGCGATAATGGCCCAATCAATCCAGCCTAGCGTCACGACGAAGCACCCGATTGAGGAAAGGGCAATATTCTAGCAGAACTGCCCTTTGACCGGAACAGCTATCGCTTGCCAGAGGCTGCGTCATAGGCCACAACAAAACCCTTGGCATCATGGCGACGGCCCAGTTCGTCGCGCAGTCGGTTGGCGCTTTCGCGATCCAGAAGCGGCCCTACAAAGACGCGGGTAACGTCCTTACCGCCGGCATTGGCGGTGACCGTGTAGGCATTATAGCCCTGCTCCAGTAGCGTCTGCTTGAAGCCGTCGGCATTCGCTGCTGCCGAGAAGCTGCCCAACTGAATGACCCAATCGCCCTGTGTCGTTGCTGGGGCGGGCGCTGGAGCAGGTTCTGGAGCGGGTGCCGCCGTGGCAGGCGGCGTAACTGGCTCCGCCGCTGCGGTTGGCTCCGGCGGAGTGACTGCAGCAGGTGCCTCGGTCACGCTGTCCGCTACAGGCAGGGGAATCTCCTCAGGCTGGGGAATTTCCATGACCGGCTCTGGTGCAAGCAATTCGATCGGCGCGGCGGGCGCTATGGGCTCGCTCGACATCTCGGGCTGCTCTGGCACCTCCACCTCAACGCTGACCGTCTCGTCCTGACCGGTTAACAGCATGGGCAGAAAAACCACCGCCGCGATGATCAGCACCAATGCGCCAATAAGGCGCTGTTTCAGTTTGCTATCCATTGTTCAGGTCTCGAGTCTGTTGATTAATCCAGAGTATGGCTGCTGAGACACAGAAAAACGACCCGAAAATGACGATTTCGGTCGCTGCTGAGCTCGTGTCCAGACTCTGTTCCAGTGCCTGCGCAACAGTGCCGTAGCTATCGCTGCGCTCGCCCAGCGCCGTCAGGCAGTCAGCCAGGTCATTGACAGCTCGCGTTCTGGGGCTGGGCAAGGGAGCCAGGGCCCATCGATCGAAAACCCCGACCAGGGGTGTCACCACCCCGGCAAGATCCTTGTCGGCGAGCAGGCCAAACACGGCCAGCCGCGGCGCCTTATCAGCGCCAAGCGCGGTAGCCAGAAAAGCCGCTGCATGCGGATTATGCCCGACATCCAGGAGCAATCGCCGTGATTGGCCGCGCCAACTGAGCGTCAGCCGCTGCATGCGACCTGGCACGCTGACGCGCATGAGGGCGTCAACGATCTGCTTGTCGCCAAGCTCGAACCCCGCTACCCAGAAAGCCTGCAGCGCGGTCACCAGATTGTCTTTCGGCAAGGAAACTTCAGCGAGTCCTTTCACACACTGCGCTTGGCCCTGCGCATTCTGTCCGTACAACTGCCAATGCACGCCATCAGGGAGCCAGCCGTAATCTGCACCGCGCAGCAGCAACTGCGCTTGCTGGCGCTCGACTTCTGCCACAAAGCGGGCGGGCAGATCGGTTTCACTGCACACCAGCTTTACTGACGGCCGCAAGATACCGGCCTTTTCAAAGCCCACAGACTCGCGCGTATCACCCAGATACTCCTGGTGATCCAAGCCAATACTGGTGACCACCGCAACATCGGGGTCGATGATATTCACCGCGTCCAGGCGCCCGCCCAGGCCCACCTCCAGTACTAGCGCATCCAGGCCGGCCTGTTGAAACAGCAGCAAGGCCGCCAGGGTACCGAACTCGAAGTAGGTCAGTGAGGTATCCGCCCGGGCTGCATCTATTCGCGCAAACGCCTCGCACAGGCTGCTATCGGACACCGGTTGTCCGTCGATGCTGACTCGCTCGTTATACGCCAACAAGTGCGGGGAGCTATAAACCCCGGTCCGCAGCCCGGCCTGTTGCAGCAGTGCGTTCAAGGCCGCGCAGGTCGAGCCCTTGCCATTGGATGACCATCAGGACAGCCAGGAAATAGAAGAGGATGTTCGGGCCCGGCAGGAGGGGGGCCAGGCCGGTAACGGCG
>JAWOGT010000002.1:0-10058 GCA_046496585.1 Halopseudomonas sp. | reverse complement strand
CTTCTGGTGGCGCCGCTGCAGGGAGCAGTCACGATCGCCCAGGTGGACTGCGTGACCCTGGCCGTCAGACAGCACCTGGACTTCCACATGCCGCGGATTGGTCAGAAACTTTTCCAGATACACCACCGGGTTGCCAAAAGCAGCCCCGGCTTCGGTGCGGGTCAAGTGGATGGATTTGATCAGCTCGGCTTCGGCATGCACAACACGCATGCCGCGTCCGCCGCCGCCGCCAGAGGCCTTGATAATCACCGGATAGCCAACCCGCCGGCCAATGGTCAGACATTCGGCTTCATCTTCAGGCAAGGGGCCGTCTGAGCCCGGAACAGTGGGCACGCCAGCTTTGATCATTGCCGCAATGGCGGACACCTTGTCGCCCATCAGGCGGATGACCTCGGCGCTGGGTCCGATAAACGTGAAGCCGGAGCGCTCAATCTGCTCGGCAAAATCGGCATTTTCCGCCAGGAAGCCGTAACCGGGATGAATCCCGTCGGCGCCAGTGACTTCAGCGGCGCTGATGATGGCCGGAATATTCAGGTAGGAATCGGTGGCATTGGCCGGACCAATACACACGGTCTCGTCGGCCAGCGCCAGGTGCATCAATTCACGGTCGGCCGTGGAGTGCACGGCGACGGTCTTCAAGCCGAGTTCCTTGCAAGCGCGAATCACACGCAGGGCAATTTCACCGCGGTTGGCAATTAGGACTTTTTGCATCGAAGCCTCCGGGTCGGGCTCAGGCGATGCTGAACAGGGGTTGATCGAATTCAACTGGCTGACCATCGTCTGCCAGAATCGCCTGAATCACGCCGCTCTTGTCGGCTTCAATGTGATTCATCATTTTCATGGCTTCAACAATGCAGAGCACGTCGCCGGCCTTGACGCTGTGGCCCACTTCAACGAAGGAGCCTGCCGCAGGCGAAGGCGAGCGATAGAAAGTGCCGACCATCGGTGAGCGTACCAGATGCCCCGTTGGCTCGGCCGGGGCTGGCTCGACCAGCGGCACGGACGCGACGGGTGCAGCAGCAGGCGCTGGAGCGGAGGGCGGTGGAGCGTAATAGTGGTGTGGCGCAGCGATTTGCTTGCTGTGACGGCTGATGCGAACAGACTCTTCGCCTTCGTGAATCTCCAGTTCGTCGATGCCGGATTCTTCCAGAAGCTCGATCAGTTTTTTTACTTTACGGATATCCATTGGTTCTTGCACTCCAGAGCAGTTTAGTCTTGTTCGGTTTGTTCAATATGGTACACGGCCGCGTCTAGCGCCAACTGATAGCCTTTAGCGCCCAATCCGCAAATGACGCCAACGGCGACATCCGAAAAGTAAGAGTGGCGGCGAAAGGGCTCGCGTTTATACACATTGGATAGATGCACTTCGATAAATGGGATGCTCACCGCCAGCAATGCGTCACGTATTGCCACACTGGTATGGGTAAAAGCGGCGGGATTGATAATGATGAAGTCGATCGCTTCATCCCGAGCGGCATGAATGCGTTCGATCAGCTCGTGTTCGGCGTTGCTTTGCAGGCTGAGCAGGTGATGCCCGTGGCGGGCGGCCTGTTCACGCAATTGCTGAATGATCTGTTCCAGGGTCGTCGAACCGTAAACCCCAGGTTCGCGAGTGCCAAGTAGATTCAGGTTAGGTCCATTGAGCACCAGAATGCTGGCCATGATTGCCTTCCGCAAGCGTTTGAAAGTTTGACTCGTCGGTCACGCAATGCAGTCTGCCGGAATCTGTGCTGCCTGTCCAGAATTCGATCAATCCCTTCAGATGCCCGCATGATTGCCGCAGTAACGCCGAAACTTACTCGAGGCTGGCGTCGCTGACGTGGCTTAGAAAGGTGGCTTTGCTGGTTTCGCCCATGATCCGTAGCGACAGGGTCTCGCTACCTTGCTGATCGATGAACAGAAAGGCCGGCGGACCAAAGAGGTTTTCAGCTGAAAGCCACTCGCGTTGGTCAGCGGTATTGTCGGTAACATCAAACTTGATGCGCGCAAAGCGCTGCAACTGCTGGCGTACTTCAGGCGCAGCCAGAATCGTTCTTTCCATGATTTTGCAACTGATGCACCAGTCGGCATACAGCTCGACCAGGGCTGGTCGCTGGCTCTGTTGCGCACGGTCCAGCTCGCGCTGCAGCTCGGCCTGCGTGCTGACCACGGTAAAGAAGTCGCTTTCAGACTGCCCCTGGCCATCGCTATTGCCGGTGAGCGGTGCCAGTGGTCGCAGGGGGTCACTGCCGCCAGCCAATGCACCGGTTAATGCTATGGCGGCATAGAAAGCGGCAAGCAGGGCCATGACCTGGGTAACTTGGCCGAAGGCGCCGCGTGGACTGCGGTCCAATAGACCCAGTTGTACCGCCAGTCCCGCAGCCAAAGCCGCCCACAGGGCCAGGCTGACAGACCCCGGCAGAATGCGCTCCAGCAACCAGATGGCGACACCCAGCAAACCGAAGCCGAACAGTTGCTTGACTGAGTTAAGCCACGGGCCTGAGCGCGGTAGCAGCGCATTGCCGAACAGGGCGATCAGCAGCAGTGGCACGCCCATACCGAGCGCCAGGACGAACAGTTGTAGCGCGCCGCCCAGCGCATCCCCGGTGCTGCTAATGTAGACCAGCGCGCCGGCCAGCGGTGCGGAAATACACGGGGACACCACCAGGGTTGAGAGCACGCCCATCAGCGCGGCACCCGGGATCGAGCCGCCGCGGGTGCGGCCACCCAGCCGTTCGAGTGGTTCACGCATAAAGGCCGGCAGACGCAGGTCAAATGCGCCAAACATGGCCAGCGCGAAGATAATAAAAAACACCGCAAACGTGATCAGTACCGCGGGCGACTGCAGTCGCGCCTGTATATTCAGTGCGGCGCCGAACAGGCCTATCAGGGCGCCGACCAGCGCGAAGGTGAGGGCCATGGCGATCACGTAGCTGCCTGCCAGCGCCAGGGCCCGCGGGCGATCAATGTCCTTGCGGCCGACCACCATGCTCGAGAGGATCGGCAGCATGGGCAGCACGCAGGGGGTAAAGGTCAGACCAAGCCCGGCCAGGAAGAACAAAGCCAGCGTCCACAGCGACATGCCTGATCCGCTGCCTTGGCTCGGCTGGTTGTTGGCGGCGCTGCCGGGCAGTTGCAACTGCACGGTTTCCGGGGGGTAGCACAGGCCGGCGTCGGCACAGCCCTGGAAATCGACCAGCAACTGCTGGCCCGCCGGTGGGCCACCTTGCAGCTCGAGGATGATCTCTACGCTGCTGTAATACACTTCAACGTCACCAAAAAATTCGTCGCGCTTGGCGATTCCCTCGGGCAGTACCACCGCGCTGATGCTGCTAGCGCCCTCGGACAGACGAAAGTCGAAGCGGTGCCGATATAAATAGTACTCGGGGGTGATGTCAAAACGCAGACGGATCTGTTGTTCATCTGCAGCGATCACGCCAGGACGAAAGGCTTCGCCCACCGGAAGGAAATTGGCTTGGCCGCCACTGCCCTCAAGCAGGCCTGAAAAGGCCGGCGTGGACGGACGCTCGTCAAGCAATCCGGCTTGGGACAAGGCCGGGAGCAGCAGCAACAGCAGTAGTGCGAGGCGTAACAGCAAGTCGACCATCCGCGTGGATTGAACAGAATCTGGGCCAACACTATAAACGCTGATAGCGTCTTTGCCGAGTGACAAAGTGTCATCGGCTGCGTCGAGGCTGCTGTGGAGTGGCGTCGTATGACAAGCCTGGGTTTAGCGGGTGTGAACTGCCGGGAATTTGGCCGGTCTGTTAGCTGATGCCCCAAAGATCCTGAGGCGCTTGCGCTTCATGTGATCCTGTCGTTGGGAGTGATATGCTGGAAATATGGAAAACCACAGGAGTAGGTAATGAAAATTGGAAAATGGTCGGTTGGTGGAGGCTCCACCCGCTCGTCGGGCGGTTCGGCGGCCTCAACATCGGGCCTGGCAAGTTCTCTTGTGGCCCGTATAGTGATCGGGCTGGTAGTGGTTTACTTGCTGATCTGTATTGTCGTCGGCTGGTACTGGAGCCGCGAGCCGGATCTGCAGCCGATCAGCCTGGTCCGCGATGCCCAGACCTTGCCGGTGGAAGGTGAGCTGACCAGTTCTACGGTGGCGCACATGATGTCGACGTTGCTGAACAAGCCAGGCGGCTTCATTACCAACGACATTATGCCCCCGGGGCTGTGGCTGGATAATATGCCGCACTGGGAGTTCGGGGTGCTGGTGCAGATCCGTGACATGACCCGGGCGCTGCGCCGTGATATGGCGCGGTCGCAGTCGCAGTCGGCCGAAGACCGGGATCTGGCCAAGGCTGAACCCCTGTTTCACTTCGACAACACCAGTTGGGCGTTTCCCGCCACCGAAAGAGAATACGCGACAGGGCTTGACGCGCTGGAAAGATATACTGAACGACTGCGCAGGGGGGATGCCGATTTCTACCCCCGGGCAGATAACCTGGCCAGTTGGATGGGCGACGTGAATACCCGTCTGGGTTCGCTGTCCCAGCGTTTGTCTGCCAGTGTTGATCAGGCCGAGCTGACCGATGGCAGCCGTCCGCGTGAGAAAACGCCGTGGACCGAAATTGACGATGTGTTCTTTGAAGCCCGCGGCTCGGCATGGGCTCTGGTTCATCTGTTGCGCGCCGTAGAAGTGGAGTTTGCCGAGGTGATTGGGCGCAAGAATGCCCAGGCCAGTTTGCGGCAGATTATCCGTGAATTGGAAGCGACTCAGAAGCCGCTGTGGAGCCCGATGATTCTCAATGGGGGCGGTTTTGGCATGCTGGCCAACCATTCTCTGGTGATGGCCAATTACCTGTCACGAGCCAATGCCGGCTTGATTGATCTGCGCCAGTTGCTGGAGCAGGGGTGAGCGTGAGCGCCGATTGGATAGCTGACTACCTGGCGACCTCGGCCCAGGAGCAGGTGATTCAGGTTGACGAGCAGGATCGGCCGCTAGGTATAGTCAAACGAGAGCAGGTGCAGCGTGACAGGTTGATTACGCGCTGCACCTACATCTTTGTCTACAACAGCGCTGATCTGCTGTGCATGCATCTGCGTACCGCGCACAAGCGGCTCTACCCTGGGTACTGGGACTTGGCCGCGGGTGGTGTGGTGGGCGCCGGTGAAACCTATCTGCAGGGTGCCGAGCGTGAGCTGGAAGAAGAGCTCGGCATCGCTGGCGTGCCGCTTACCTCGCATGGGCGGTTCTTCTTTCAGTCTCCCGAGAGCAGGCTGTGGGGCGCGGTGTACAGCTGCCGGTGGGATGGACCGATACGCATGCAGCCTGAGGAGGTGCTCGATTGGCGTTGGATTGATCCAGCCTCAGCCTGGCAACGCGAGGGCGAACGCTATACGCCGGACTCCCTGCAGGCCCTGTTGTTGCTGACGGACAAGTAAGGGAGTGAACAGAGAGTGAAATCCACGAAGGGATTGGCAGGGCTTGGCGGCCTGGTTTACTCCACCGAAAAGGGCCGCACGTGCCCGCAGTGCCGAGCGGCCCTTGCTGAATGTACCTGCGCCACGCCGGGCCCTCCTGAGGGTGATGGCATTGCCCGGGTGCGCCGCGAAACCAAGGGCCGTGGCGGCAAGACCGTGACCACCGTCAGTGGTCTTTGCCTCACCCCTGAGGAGCTCAAACGCCTGGCGAAAGAGCTCAAGGCTCGTTGTGGTTGCGGCGGCGGGGTAAAGGAGGGTGTGGTCGAGATTCAGGGTGACAAGGCCGAAGTCGTCTGTAGCTGGCTGACCGCGCAGGGATTCAAGGCCAAGCGTGCCGGTGGCTAAGCGCGCCGGGTATGTTCGCGCTTGGCTGCCGCGTGGCCATTGCTAGTCCGCGGTTGGCCGAATCCAGCAATGCAAGTAGCGTCCCAGCCCGGCGTAAACCGGATGCCGGCTGTAATACAGCTCCCGCTCGATAATCTGTGCTTCGGTTGACTGCACCTGAAATTCGGCGGGCATGTAGTCATAAAATACTCGCACACCGCTCAGTTTGTGCGTCGTCAGCCTGGCCTGGCTGATCCACTCTTGTACCTCGCGTGGGTCGAGGGGTTGCTGGGGCGTCAGGCTGCGTTTGCTGCCGGCCAGCTGATTCTTGTCCAGTTTGCGAAACTGGCCTTTTATCAGGTTCTTGTAGACCAGAGCATCGCGATTATAGAAGGCCAGAGACAGGGCTGCGCCAGGCAGGCACAACTGCTGGAGCACCTTCAAGGCGGCCGCCGGATCGGCCAGCCACTCGAGCACGGCGTGGCAAATGACCAGGTCGTATTGTTCGCCGCGGGCCGGCAGGTCTTGCAGGGGCATGTGCAAGTATTCCACCGGGTAGGCCGAAGGCAACGCATCAAGATGGGCACGAGCGGCGTCCAGCATCTCTATGGACGGCTCGCAGAGGGTTAGCCGGTGACCCTGGGCGAGCAGCCATTCGCTGATATGCCCCAGCCCTGCACCGACATCCAGCACGCGCAGCGACTGTTCGGGCTGCTGGATGTCGGGAAGCCATTCCTGCAGGTCACGGGTCAATACCGCCAGGCGAATGCTGCCTTTGGCGCTGCTGTAGATCTTGCGGGCGAAATGCGCGCCCATCTGGTCGAAATAGCGGTCTGCCATGCAGGGGTCTCTGGCGAGGTTGAATTTCGCGTATAAAAAAAGCCAGCTTGTGGCCGGCTTTTACGGGGGCAGAACGCTTATTTTTGGTAAGCGTTTACGGCCTTTACAATTTCCGCACGGGCTTCTTCAGCGCTGCCCCAGCGGTCAATCTTGACCCATTTGCCGGCTTCCAGATCCTTGTAGTTTTCAAAGAAGTGCTGGATTTGCTGCATCAGCAGCTCGGGCAGGTCGGTATATTCCTTGATGTCGCGGTACAGCACGCTGAGCTTGTCATGTGGTACGGCGATCAGTTTGGCATCCCCGCCGCCATCATCGGTCATGTGCAAGACGCCGACCGGACGGCAGCGGATCACGGCGCCAGGGACTACCGGATGCGGGGTAACGACCAGCACGTCGAGCGGGTCACCGTCGTCAGCCAAGGTATTCGGGATGAAGCCGTAGTTGGCTGGGTAGAACATCGGTGTGGCCATGAAGCGGTCAACGAACAGTGTATTGCTGTCCTTGTCGATCTCATATTTGATCGGCGCGTGATTGGCCGGAATTTCGATGACGACATAGATGTCGTTGGGAACGTCTTTGCCTGCGGGGATCTGATCGTAGCTCATGGGTTACCTGGGTCGGCCATGGGGGTAAATTCTGTGCAGAATTATAGAGGTTAAGGGGCGGGATACCAAGCGATAAGCAGGCTATTCATCTAAAACCTTGGTCTTAGAGACTCTTGCCACAGATCCTTGAACTGCGGAGCAAGCTGGGTGCTGGCTCCGTTGTTACCGTCAGTCAGTGCGCCGGCAGGTCAGAGCTTGAGTGAGAAGTAATGGAACTCGGCGTCGTCGCTGAAGCCCAGCGAGCGATACAGGCTCTGCGCAGTGGTGTTGCTTTCACCCGTCATCACGGTCATGCGCTGAATGCCCTCGGCCCGGGCCATCACTTTGGCCTTGTTGAGCATCTTGTCGGCAACCAGTTGACGTCTGGCCTCTTCTATTACATAGATGCCTTTGAGCACCCAGCTAGGCGATAGCGTCAGAGCGGAGAAACTCGGAATGAACTGGCAGAAACCAAGTACCTTGCCAGTGTCTTCATCTTCAGCCAACAAGATGATGGCCTGTTCGTTTTTCATCCGATCAGCCAAAAAGCGCCGGGAGGCTTCTGGCTTTGGCAACTGCCCATAAAACTCGCGGTATTTGATAAACAAAGGCGCTACTTCGTCCAGACGGCTGATGTCGGCCTGTACTATACGCATACGTATTCCCCGGAAATGGTCAGATTATGGCCCGCTGCTAGCGGCGGGTCAGCTACAGACATCCTGCCCCAGTGATTGAAAATCTTCAATCGGCTGTTTGAAAAAACCCGCCGGGAGGGACGGGTTAGGGTGAATAACAGCAATTCAGATACTGAATTTGGGTAGCTTGCGCGCCACAGTGACATTTTTCAGCCGAACATAATCCGGCAGGCCGTTGCTGAACGGCGGGTAATCTTCGCCCTGAATCAGCGGTGACAGGTAGCGCCGGCAAGCCTCGGTGATATGGAAGCCGTCATCGGTTATAAAGTGCTCGGGCATGAATTTCTCGACGTTGGCGACGTCTTTTAACGGCGCTTCAATAATATCCCATTCATAGGGGTTATCCTGCAGCCGGCGGATGGCTGGCATCACCGCATTCTTGCCGGCCAGCGCCATCTGCACTGCGGCTTGGCCTAGCGCATAGGCCTGCTCGACGTCGACTTTCGAGGCAATGTGTCTGGCGGAGCGCTGCAGGTAATCGGCGACTGCCCAATGGTACTTGTAGCCGAGCTTGTCCTTGACCAGGTTGGCGATGGTGGGTGCCACGCCGCCGAGTTGCGAGTGACCAAAGGCGTCAGTCAAGCCGGTTTCCGAGAGAAACGTCCCTTCGCTGGTCTTGATGCCTTCAGAGACGCCAATCACGCAGTAGCCATAGCTTTCAACACACTGCTGAACTCGGGCGAGAAAGGCTTCCTGGTCGAATTTGACTTCCGGAAACAGCAGGATATGCGGCGGCTGGCCTTCGGCTTCGCTGGCCAGGCCGCAGGCAGCGGTGATCCAGCCGGCATGGCGGCCCATGACTTCGAGGATGAACACCTTGGTCGAGGTGGCGGCCATGGAAGCCACGTCAAAGCCGGCCTCGCGAATGGACGTGGCCACGTATTTGGCCACGGAACCAAACCCCGGGCAGCAATCGGTAATCGGCAGATCGTTATCCACCGTCTTGGGTACGTGGATAGCCTTGATCGGATAACCCATGGTTTCGGCCAGCTGGGAGATCTTCAGACAGGTATCGGCCGAGTCGCCGCCACCATTGTAGAAAAAGTAGCCAATGTCGTGCGCGCGGAACACCTCGATCAGGCGCTCGTATTCGGCACGGTTGCTTTCCAGGCTCTTGAGCTTGTAACGGCAGGAGCCAAAAGCACCGGAGGGTGTATGGCGCAGCGCAGCAATGTTTTCGGCGGGCTCCTGACTGGTATCGATCAGGTCCTCGGTCAGGGCGCCGATAATGCCGTTGTGACCCGCGTAAACGGTGCCAATCTGCTCGGGATGCTGCCTGGCGGTTTCAATCACGCCAGCGGCTGATGCATTAATAACGGCAGTAACGCCGCCTGATTGAGCATAAAAGGCATTTTTGACGGACATGCGTACTTCCTGTGTGGAATCTGAGTGCCGGGGGGGCAAAGGGCGGAAAGCCAGAGTGGCTGGAACTATAGCCGAAACGGGCGTCTTTTGCATGGCCGTCCGGCGGGTTGTCCTGCTGCCGGGTTGCCCGTGGTAACATTCGCGCAACCACACCCGGACGGACGCAAGGCGAGAGCATGCACCTGCATATTTTAGGAATCTGCGGCACTTTCATGGGCTCTCTGGCGCTGCTGGCGCGCGAGCTGGGGCATACGGTCAGCGGCTCGGACGCGAATGTCTATCCGCCGATGAGCACTCAGCTTGAGGCCCAGGGTATTGCCTTGATGGAAGGTTATGATCCGGCCCATCTGCAGCCGGCACCCGATCTGGTGGTGATTGGCAATGCCTTGTCGCGGGGCAATCTGGCGGTGGAATATGTGCTGGATCAGGGGCTGCCTTATATTTCCGGCCCCGAATGGCTGGCCCGTTATGTCTTGCCGCAGCGTTGGGTGCTGGCGGTGGCAGGTACCCATGGCAAGACCACCACGGCGAGTCTGCTGGCCTGGATCCTTGAGCACGCGGGCATGGCCCCGGGGTTTCTGATTGGCGGAGTACCGCAGAACTTTGGCCTGTCGGCGCGCCTGGGCACCACGCCGTTCTTTGTCGTGGAGGCTGACGAATACGACAGCGCCTTCTTCGACAAGCGCTCCAAGTTTGTCCACTACCGGCCACGCACCGCCGTGCTGAATAATCTTGAATATGACCACGCGGACATTTTTCCGGATCTGGCGGCTATCGAGCGACAATTTCACCATCTGGTGCGCACGGTGCCCGGCAGCGGCTTGATTATCTACCCGCA
>JAWOGT010000388.1:0-10044 GCA_046496585.1 Halopseudomonas sp. | reverse complement strand
CACGAGCCAGTGCGGCCTCCGGCATGCCGGTCATGCCGACAATATCGCAACCGTCGCGTTCCAGCCGGCTGATTTCGGCGGCGGTTTCCAGTCTGGGGCCCTGAGTCGCGGCGTAAACGCCGTAAGCGCTGTGCCCCACCCCCAAACGAGCCAGCACCCCGATGACCCGCTGGCGCAACCCCTCGTCATACGGGTGGGTAAAATCGATATGCGTGACCTGCTGCAGGTCGTCCTCAAAGAAGGTGCTGGAACGGCCCCAGGTGTAATCCACCAGTTGATGCGGCACACAAAAGTGACCTACGCCCATCGCCACATGAATACCGCCCACCGCATTAACCGCCAGCACTGCGTCGGCGCCCGCCTCTTTCAAGGCCCATAGATTGGCCCGGTAATTGACCTTATGCGGCGGAATCCGATGCGGATCACCATGGCGTGCCAGAAAGAGCATTTCGCGCCCCGCCATCAGCCCTTTGACCACCGGCGTCGAGGCGGGGCCATAGGGCGTATCGGCGCTCGACTCACCGGTTATCTGGAAGCCAGGCAAGCGTGTCAGGCCACTACCGCCAATGATCGCCAGTGCGTTCATGTGTTACTCCCATGCGAATACATCACTTGTGCGCCCGATTGTTCTGCAGATGACGGTGCCGCTTCATGCGGAGCCGGAGCACGCAACGAAAGGCCATCCGGCACATGCAAGGTCGATGTCGGGAAGGCTACCTGCGCCCCGTGCTCATCAACAATGGCGAGAATCTTCAACAACACATCTTCCTTGACCCGGTGAAATTCGGCCCACACCGGGCTGGTGAAGCAGTAGACGAAAAAATCTACCGAAGACGCAGCGCAGCGATCAAAATACACCATCTGGGTCTGATCCTGAGCAATGTCCGGGTGTGCCTTGAGCATCTCGCGCACCGCCTTGACCACCGGCTCCATCTTTCTGATGTCGTCGTAGCGCATACCGATATGCTCAAAAATGCGCCGATGGCTCATCCGTGACGGATTTTCCAGCACCACGCTGGTAAAGATCGCATTGGGCACATAAATCGGCCGCTTGTCGAAGGTGCGGATCCGCGTCAGCCGCCAACCAATGTGCTCCACCGTGCCTTCAATGTCCTTATCCGGAGAGCGGACCCACTCGCCCACAGAAAACGGCCGATCCAGATAGACCATCAGCCCGCCGAAGAAGTTGGCCAGCAAATCCTTGGCTGCAAAACCGACGGCAATCCCGCCTATACCGCCAAAGGCCAGCACGCCGGAGACGCTATAGCCGAGGGTTTGCAGGATCACCAGGCCGGCGGTGATAAACACCGAGATGCGCAGCAGTTTGCCTATCGCGCTGACCGTGGTCTGATCCAGCGGTTTTTCCCGGTAGCGCGGATCTACCAGCCGGTCCTCGACCCGCTGCGCCATGCGCATCAGAAACCAACAGAGCAGCACAATCAGCAGTACGGCCTGCATTCTATCCAGCACGCTCGCCAGGTCTTCATCCATCTGCGCCGCGGTAATTTGCGCGGCCCAGAGTAAACCCATGCTCCAGATCAGCACCCAGAGCGGACGACGCGCCGAAATCACCAGCGCATCATCCCAGACGCTGCGGCTTTTCTCGGCCCGGGCTTCAATACGATCCAGCACCAGCTTGCCGATATAGGCCACTACCAGGGACGCAAAAATGATCGCAAATACCTTGTATATCCACAACTCGCTGCTCAGTGGCAGATACTCCAGGGGCAGGCCTTCAACAAATTCATTCATCATATTACTCAAACCAGCTGTAACTCCCTGATCAGATTGAGATGGGCCATCCACTCGGGGTTGGCTTTGTATTCAACGCCCGGTTGGCGCCTGGCAAGCATGTTAGCCACCTGTGTTGGCGGTTTCATGACACGCTGCTGGGCGTGGATCAGCGCTTCTTCTGCTGCTGCGCGATCATTACATACCAGTAGCACGTCGCAGCCGGAGGCCAGTGCGGCATCGACGCGCTGCGGCATTCCACCGACGGCATGCGCGCCGGCCATGGTCAGGTCATCGCTGAAAATAACGCCGTTGAAACCCAACTCCTTGCGCAGGATATCCTGTAGCCAGCGCCGGGAGAAACCGGCAGGTAGCGCGTCGATGGCCGGATACACCACATGCGCCGGCATGATGCCGTCCAGCTCCCGCGCCAGGCCAGCAAAGGGCACAAGGTCGGTGGCCCGAATCGTCTGTTCACTGCGCTCATCGACCGGCAAGGCAAAATGCGAGTCGGCTTCGGCCCAGCCATGCCCCGGAAAGTGCTTGCCCGTGGCCGCCATGCCCGCAGCATGCAGACCGGCAATATAGGCCCGGCCCAAACGTACCACCTGCTGCGGATCGCCACCCAGGGAGCGATCGCCGATGACCTGACTGCGCCCGTAGTCCAGGTCGAGCACCGGTGCAAAGCTGATATCGATACCACAGGACAACATTTCCCAGGCCATCAGCCAGGCGGCGCTGAAGGCCGCACGCTCGGCATGCTCGGCGTCCAGCGCGGCTATACGCCCCAGCGCCGGCAGCTGCAGCACATCGCGGCGCAGACGCTGCACGCGCCCACCCTCCTGGTCGATCGCCATGAGCATGTCGGGGCGCAGCGCCCTGACGGCCTTGATCAGTTCGCGCACCTGCCTGGGCGACTCGGTATTGCGGGCAAACAGAATCACGCCGCCGACTTCAGGCTGGCGGAGCAAATGACGATCAGAGGCGTCGAGCGTAGTGCCGGCAAAATCGAGCATCAAGGTGCCAGTGTTCAACACAGGTGTCTCCAACAGCTTATGGGGTCGTGAGCAGCGCAGTATAGGGATGCTCGGTAATCGTAACCTGACAACCGGCCGGCGTCAGATCGAACAGTTCCAGCACATCACGATTGCGCATACGGATGCAGCCGTGTGAAAGCGGGATACCCATCGGCTGGTCATCCGCGGTGCCATGGATATAGATATAACGCTGTTGCGAGTCGCAGTCACCGCCGCGGTTGACCAGGGGCTCTTCGCCACACAGCCACAAAATACGGCTCAGGATCCAGTCGCGCTGGGGGTGACAGGCATTCAGTTCAGGTGTCCAGATTTCCCCGGTAGGCCGGCGACCGATAAACACCGCGGCGGCTGGCTGTCCTGCGCCGATTCGCGCACGCACCCGGTGCCGTCCGCGCGGCGTGCAGCCCGAGCCATTTTGCTCACCCGCGCCATTGAGCGCCGTGGAGACCGGGTAGTCGCACACGATCCTGCCCGCGCTCAGGCCAATCAAGCGCTGTGCGGTGAGTGAAATGTGGATGTGATCCAACGCCATAGGCAACCCCGTGTAAAGAGTGCACACGATAACGGATCAGGGATTTGGAGGGAACATCCAATAGTGGATGCGGGGCAATCGCAGCGGCTGGCCAACGCACGATTCAGGCCCGCTCGGCGAACTATGCCAAACCGCTACACGGTGGAAGCAGGCGGTTTCAGACCGGCTCCAACCGTGCCGCGGGTACGTCCTCAGCTGAAACCCTGGACATACCACTGTCTGCGCGCATCCCCGCCGCCATAAACGGCACCATCAGCTTGAACACCTCATCCAAACCGGTGTGCACGTCAAATTCGGATTCGGCGATCGCCCGTAGGGCTTTCAAGCTGGACAGGGTAAACGCAGCGCTGCCGAGCATGAAATGGACGCGCCAGAACAGCTCCCGCGCCGGCAGTTGCGGGGCTGCAGCCAGCACCAGGCTCATGAAGCGTTGGAATACGCGGCCATAGACTTCGCTAAGATATTTACGCAAATGGCCTTGGCTCTGGCTGAATGCCAACCCGAGCAAGCGCATAAAGATCGACAGATCGTTGCCACTGCGCGGCTTGACCGACAGCGCTTGGCGCACCAGCATTTCCAGCAACTGCTCAAGACTAAGACCAGCCAGATCCCCTTCACGCTGATGGCGGTCGAGTTCCTGCTCCAGACTAGCAACAAAGGGATTGAGGAAACGCACAAAAACCGCCTGAATCAGCGCTTTCTTGGAGCCGAAATGATAGTTCACCGCAGCCAGGTTGACGCCCGCCTTGCTGGTGATCAGCCGTAACGATGTTTCAGCAAAGCCTTTCTCAGCAAACAGTTGCTCAGCGGCATCAAGAATACGCTCTACCGTTTCAGATTGGGCCATGTACGGGTTTCCATAATAAACATTTGTTTGAAACATACGTTTCAAACGTGGTGCATGTCAAGCATCGCGGCCCTCAGCAGGAATTCCTGCCCGGCCATTGTTGCAAATCAACCCGGAATTACAAGCAATAGACTTGCCCGACGCAAACAACTGTATATAATCACAGTGACTGTATAAAAACACAGGTAGGACCCGATGCAAAAACTGACCGCACGTCAACAACAGGTACTGGCCTTCATCAAGGCATATATGGATGCCAACGGCTACCCACCTACCCGGGTTGATATCGCCAAGGTACTGGGCTTCAAGTCGCCCAATGCCGCGGAGGATCACCTGCGCGCCCTGGCCCGCAAGGGCGCCATTGAAATGATACCCGGGGCTTCACGCGGCATTCGCCTGCCCGACCAGGATGACGACGCTGCCGAAGGCCGGCTACCGGTCATTGGTCGTGTAGCCGCTGGCGCGCCCGTGCTGGCCCTGGAGAACATCGAGGACCATTGTCAGATCGATCCCGGCTTCTTTCAGCCACGTGCGGACTACCTGCTACGCGTTCAGGGCATGAGTATGCGTGATATCGGCATACTCGACGGCGACTTGCTCGCCGTGCACCGCACCGCCGTCGCCCGCAATGGCCAAATCGTCGTGGCCCGGATTGGCGACGAGGTCACGGTCAAGCGCTTTCACAAACAGGGCCGCAAGGTCTCGCTGTTAGCGGAAAATCCTGATTTCGCCCCTATCGAAGTCGATCTGGGAGAACAGGAACTTACCATCGAAGGTTTGAGTGTCGGCGTGATTCGCCGCTAAAGGGGTTAAATATGGATTCCACCCGTTATCCTCGTCATACCGGCACCCTGGTTCAGGCAGACCTGTTTCACAATGCGCTGATGGCCTCGCGTTATACCTTGCCGGTCAAGGCCAAACCGGTCCGGGCAACGGTGCCTGAGCCGCTGGTTGAAAGTGGCTTCAGCGAAATCGCACTTAACGGCGCACCCAGCCAGTGCCTGCAATGGCTGGCACCGGTATTGCGTGACCTGAGCCAGGCCCAGGCCCCGGGCTGGCTCACCCTGCTTGATCCGCCCGCAGCAGTCAGCCATGTGTGGTTGCGCAACGCCGGCCTGGACCCCGAACGCATTCTGATAGTGCGCACGAAATGTGGCATGAACAGTCTTGAATTGTGCTGCGAACTGCTCCGGCTGGGCTGCAGCCATACGGTAGTGAGCTGGATGTCAGACGTGAGTACGGCGGGCAAGAGCAGCAATGTACTGACGCGTGCTGCGCGTGAGGGGCGCTGCCGCAGTCTGAATATCCGTTTGGACAGCTGTCTGGCCGCCTGATAACGTTTCAGTCAGCGGTGCGTTCGGCTTTCAGGTGGCGCCAGTGATGGCGCTGGCCGGATGCCTGCGCGATGGCGGACTAAACTGCACAGGCGGGTAACTATTCAGACAGGCAAGCCTTGAGTGTGCGTTTCAGTGCAGAACGCGGTGCTCATCCTGCGGCTCGCCGTCTTCCATTACCTGGCCAGCAACCTGCATGCCAGCGCTGATCATGGCCTTGGCCACTTCGATGTGATGCCCCTGTAGATATTCGCGGGCGTCGGCAGAAAACTCGATAACCACTAGCGGCGCAGCCTCTTCATCCGAACGACGCAGGGCTACCTTGCCATCGGCCAATTCCACGATCTCGAGAAACGGTGAAGGCATTGTCGGGTCTCCTGTTAGATGGCCGCGCAGTTTACCACAGACGGTAAATTGTCGCAGCGCGAGCTACCACTCAAGCATGCCCTCCCGGTAGCAACTCAGCCGCTCGGTGAGCGCTGCATGCGCCTCGCGAGCGTCCTCCAAACTCCACTCCCGCTTACCTGTGACCGCACTGCTGGCGATCAGACTCGCGTCTTCGGGCTTGCTCTCCTCCGGCTTCGGAGGCAACTGAAGTTGCTGCCAACCCGACAGCAACCGCCCCATCCAGCTATCACCGGCCTGCGCCAATTCGGTTAATTCGGCCAGCTCCGGGCCAGGAAAACGTTCCGCCACGGAGACCACCAACACCTGTTCCACAGTACGCGCATCCATCAGTGGCCAACGATAGCGGTCAGCCACCTCATGGGTCACAGCAAGCACAGCGCGATACAAGTGGAACAAGGCGTGTTCTCGGTGATAGCGCGCCTGGCTTATGGCATTGACCGCATCGGACTGCGCCGCTTCGGCCCAGGATCCAATAGCCAGGCGCGCAAAGAACAGCGCCTGATTGGTACGGGTATAGACTTCATTAGCCATGATCTGCCACCTCAACCTTTGGCTTTGGCTTTGGCTTTAGGCTTGGCTTTCGGCCGGCCATCGTCCGCGGTCCAGCGCTTGCCATCATAAAAAGCCCGCCATCCACTGGGCTTGCCCTCTACTTCACTCTGTACATATTGCTCTTTTGTTTTGCGGCTGTAACGTATCACCGTCGGCAGGCCGTCAGGATCCTGAACCGGCGCATCCAGCAGGAAGTGGTACTTGGGATCGATTTCCTCGCGATGCGGCAGCAGTTCCTTGACCAGGGGCGCACGTGTTTCGCGATTCTTCGGGAACTGGCTGGCCGCCAGAAACATGCCCGAGGCACCGTCACGCAGCACGTAAACGTCATCGACCTTGTCGCATTTCAGCTCCGGCATTTTTACCGGATCCATCTTCGGCGGCGCTGCTTCACCGCTCTTCAGCAACTTGCGGGTGTTCTTGCATTCGCTGTTGGTGCAGCCGAAATATTTACCGAAACGGCCAGTCTTGAGCTGCATTTCACTGCCGCACTTGTCGCAGTCGATCAGCGGACCATCATAACCCTTGATCTTGAACAGCCCTTCCTCGATCTCGAAGCCATTGCAGTCCGGGTTGTTACCACACACGTGCAGCTTGCGCTTCTCATCGACCAGATAGCTGTCCATTGCCGTGCTGCAAATCGGACAGCGGCGCTTATTGCGCAGCACCCTGGATTCGCCTTCGTCGTCGTCGGCTGCCACTTCATTCCCGGGCACCAGATTGACCGTTGACTTGCAACGCTCCTTGGGTGGCAAGGCATAGCCGGAACAACCGAGGAACACGCCGGTGGAGGCCGTGCGAATCATCATTGGCCGACCACATTCCTTGCAGGCGATATCGGTCAGCGTAGGTTCGTTGGAGCGCATGCCCTTGTCGTCGTCGGCCATCTCGGCGACGCTCAGCTTGAGGCTGAAATCCTTGTAAAAATCATCCAGCACCTTTTTCCACACCACACCGCCCTGAGCGACTTCATCCAACGACTCTTCCATGGTCGCGGTGAAACTGTAATCCATCAGGTTCGGGAAGCTTTCAGCCAGACGCTCGGTAACGATATCGCCCATTTTCTCGGCGTAGAAACGCCGATTGTTCTGCGAGACGTAGCCACGATCCTGAATGGTGGAAATAATCGAGGCGTAGGTTGAGGGCCGGCCAATACCACGTTTCTCCAGCTCCTTGACCAGGCTGGCCTCGGAATAGCGTGCCGGCGGCTTGGTGAAATGCTGTTTCGGATCGAGCTTCTGCAGGGCCATGACGTCCTTGACCTTGACGTCGGGCAGCACTTCGTCTTCGCCGCCCTTGCCCTGCTGCGGCATCACCTTGGTATAACCGTCGAACTTGAGAATGCGGCCCTTGGCACGCAACTCAAAATCGCCAGCCGTCACTGTGATCAGGGTAGAGAGATACTGGGCAGGCATCATCTGGCAGGCCAGGAACTGACGCCAGATCAGCTCATAGAGCCGCTCAGCGTCTTTTTCCATACCTTTAAGGTCACCGGTCTTGAGCTTGACATCGGACGGCCTGATGGCTTCGTGGGCCTCTTGAGCGCCTTCCTTGCTGCTGTACATGTTGGGTTTTTCTGGCAGGTACTTGGCACCGAAATTCGTTTCGATATAGTCCCGCGCCATACCAATCGCATCCGCCGACAGATTGGTAGAGTCGGTACGCATATAAGTGATGTAGCCCGCTTCATACAACCGCTGGGCCATCATCATGGTTTTCTTCACGCCAAAACCCAGCCGCGTACTGGCGGCCTGTTGCAGCGTGGAAGTAATAAAGGGTGCGTTCGGCTTGGAGCTGGTCGGCTTGTCTTCGCGCTTGGTAACGCTGTAATCCGCCTCCTTTAACAGCGCCAGGGCCTTGTCCGTCTGGGCCTTGTTGACCGGGCGGAAGGTTTCGCCATTCTGCCTGGCGACATCAAAACGCATGGACTGGCTTTGCGGCGTATTCAGCAGTGCATGCACCTCCCAGAACTCCTCCGGGATGAACGCGCGAATTTCACGCTCGCGATCCACGATCAGCTTGGCCGCAACAGACTGCACCCGGCCTGCGGACAACCCGCGGGCGATCTTCTGCCATAATAGCGGCGAGACCATATACCCGACCACCCGGTCGAGAAAGCGGCGGGCCTGCTGGGCGTTAACGCGATTCAGATCCAGTTCGCCCGGCTTGGAAAAGGCTTCCTGAATGGCTTTTTTGGTAATCTCGTTGAACACCACGCGCTTGTAGCGGCTTTCATCCCCACCAATGGATTCACGCAGGTGCCAGGCAATGGCTTCCCCTTCGCGGTCCAAATCCGTCGCGAGATAGATGGTGTCGGCGTCTTTGGCCAAGCGCCGCAGCTCATCAACGACTTTTTCCTTGCCTGGGAGAATTTCGTAATGCGCTTTCCAGCCATTGTCTGGATCCACGCCCATGCGCTTGACCAGCTGCATGCGTGCCTTGGTTTTCTTGTCCAGCTCCGGGGCTGCGGCTGCCTTGCGGCTACCCTTGGGTTTACTCTCGGTCTTGCCACTGCCGCTGGTGGGCAAATCGCGGATATGTCCGATGCTCGACTTCACGATGAAATCGTTACCGAGATACTTGTTGATTGTCTTAGCCTTGGCTGGAGACTCAACAATGACCAGTGCTTTTCCCATGGGTAACTGTATTCCTAGCGCTATTAATTCTGGATTGCCCGCAAGTGCAATAACGTGGGGACAATAATGGGTGCAGCGGCAATAAATGCCATGTTCAGACTGCCCGGAGGGGCCAGAGACTACACGTCTTCGCTGATAAAGGTAAAGCGTGGAGTTGGCTCGCCGTCAAGCTCTACGCTGCCAACAAACATCTCCAGTGGCCGCACCCACAGGTCACAATCACCGTACAGCGTGCGGTACACCACTAACGGCTCTTGCGTTTCGGAGTGTGTCGCCACACCCAGGACCTGGTAATCCTTTCCTTTATAGTGGCGGTAACGGCCGGGTTTTAATGTCATGTTGTGCTCCTTGTTAACTGACGTGAATAACTGATATTTTTCAACCACTTAGTGGATCTTTTGAATAATTCAGTTTAGTGGTACTGCGTCTGATCCTGCTGTTTCAGTGTGGGCTGCAGGGTTCCGAGCGCCGTTGCGCGACACGCTACTAGCCATCCATGGGGCTCGGCGGTGCACATCCCTGTGCACCGACGGTCACGCAACGGCGCTCGGAACCCTTTGCCAACACATCCTGCATCCTGCATTCAAACCCACACCTACACCTAGACTCGCACCTGCATTCTCAATTTCACTTTCACTTTCACTTTCAGCACACACCCTCAGAATCAGGCAGTGGCTTTAGATCTTCGTTCAGTAACCTCGCAGCGCAACAGTGTCGGCGGCCATGGGCCTGTGTGAGTGCCGTCGATGGCCAGGGATGGCCAGCGCCGAGCCCCATGGACGGCTTGTAGCGTGCCGAACACAGGCCCATGGCCGCCGACGCCAAACACCCGTCTCAAACAAATACAGTACTAAAGCACACCAAAACAACATACACCACAAACAGAAACCGGAGCACAAGGCTCCGGTTTCTGTGAGCGAGAACGGTTACTTCACCCAGGCCGTCGGCAAGTGGCACTGCGGTGAAG
>JAWOGT010000382.1:0-8466 GCA_046496585.1 Halopseudomonas sp. | reverse complement strand
CTTGTCCATGCCGCTACCGATCATGGCCAGGCGGCCAACATCGAGTAATACCTTGGCGCCCAGATCCGCGAGCAGATCCGTATAAAATGCCTTGGCGGCTGCCAGGTTGCTGGTGCCGATAGTCACGTAACCAATCATGGGATTAACCTCTTTATGTCAAATAAGCCCGAGCAGCGGGATAGCTGGCCGGGTAGAGCAAAAAACCTCGATCAAGACCTGACACCGTCACGGTGCAGGCCGGTAGAGCAGTTGGCTGACCGTGCCATGAACGACGCGAGAATGCCGGTAATCGGTGTTCTGCAGCATGCCCAGGACGATGATCTGGTTGGTCGGGTCAATCCAGACCCAGGGGCCATGAATACCCCACCACCAGTAGGTATTCTCGGGCAAATACCCGGCGAGCTCAGCGTCACTGACCACCGCCACATTCAGACCAAACAGGTTGCCCGGCGCCCAGTCCGGCCCGGCGACACCCTCGGGCAGTTGGTTGCTGCGCATCATCTGCACAGTGTCCGGTTTGAGGATGCGTACGCCGTCAAGCTCACCCTGATTAAGCAGCATGCGCGCAAAGCGCAGGTAATCATCCATGCTCGACACCAGCCCGCCGCCGCCATTGAGAAAGCGCGGCTTGCTCAACCAGGGCTCGTTGGAAAATGCCTGCAGGCCCTGGTCAGGATCCGGAGTGTAGGATACGGCCAAGCGGGCCTGCTTCTCTGAGGGAACATAGAAACCGGTATCGGGCATCTTCAGCGGGGTAAAAATACGTTGCTGAAGAAACGCGTCAAAGGCCATGCCGGAGAGGACTTCGATCAGCCGCGCCTGCACATCCACCGCAACACTGTAATGCCACTGCGTACCCGGCTGCTGACGCAGTGGAATCCTGCCCAGCTTGGCAACCATGTCTGCCAGGGTGGTATCGATATTCTGGATATCCTGACTGACATACCGCGCATCCACCTGCGACTGGGAAAAGCGCCCATAGGTAAAGCCAGCCGTGTGCGTCATCAATTCGCGAATGGTCACCGGATGATCGGCCGCTTCGGTTTCCGGCTGTCCATCCGGTCCCTCACCCACCGCTACGCGCAGACCTTCGAGCTCAGGCAGATAGCGTTCAACCGGATCATCCAGCTGGAACTTGCCCTCCTCGTACAGCATCAGCAGCGCGGTACCGGTGATCGGCTTGGTCAGGGAAAATATCTTGTACAGGGTGTTATCGGCCAGCGGCGTCTGCTGCTCGATATTCTGATATCCGGCTTGCTGACGATGAACTGTTCTGTCGTCCTGCCATACCAGCGTGGCGATACCCGCGAGCTTAGCGTCCGCGACCTGTTGCTGCATGGCCTGTGACAACCTCTGCAAGCGCGGCTCGGAAATCCGGTATGCCTCGCTTTCCTGGGCTTGCGTCATCAGGCTGCTCATGCCCAGCACCAGCATGATCATCCAGCGCAAACAGACCCATTGACCGACTCTCTTGCTCATTCCCTGCCCCCTGCTATCGCGCTTATTTTTATTATGGCAGCGGAACTCAGGGACAGCACCAGAGCCGATTCGCTAGCCGATAGATACTCGACACAAACTCTACAACAGATTCCCTCAAGCCGACCAATGCATACATCTTATGAAACGATGTGGCCGTGTGATTTTCCGCCAAAGGCTTAGTCTTAATGCAAGCACGTATTGACTCCCGAAGGACATGATATGAATCGCAGAACATTGTTGGCCGGCTTTCTCGCCCTTCCCGCACTGCCGGTTACGAGCCGCCTGGCTATGGCAGACACCCACGAGGCTGGTATGCGCGTTACACCACTAGACGTTCCCCAGCGTTTTTGGCATGACAAAGTGTCCAAGCCAGCCTTTGAAGTCCTGTTTGAGGAGGCCACCGAGCGGCCGAACAGCAGCCCTCTGGATAAGGTATACGACGCAGGCACCTACGTGTGCGCCGCCTGCTATCTGCCACTATTCAACAGTGAGGACAAATTCGACAGTGGTACCGGTTGGCCCAGCTTCACCCAGCCGATCAAGGGCCACATGGGCACCAAACAGGATTTCAAGCTGATCTGGCCGCGTACCGAGTATCACTGCGGCCGCTGTGGCGGTCACCAGGGCCATGTGTTCAAGGATGGCCCGGCACCCACCGGCGAGCGCTGGTGCAACAATGGCGTCGCACTGCACTTCGTACCTGAAAATGAAACCCTGCCAGAGCTGAGAGGTTGAATATGAACAACTGGCTTCCTGCCGCACTCCTCGGCTTGCTGAGCCTGTCGGCGGCGGCCAACGAGCCGCTCGAACAAGGCCCTGAGGGGTCAGAAATGGCCGTCTTTGCCGGAGGCTGCTTCTGGTGTACCGAAGCCGACTTTGACAAGGTGCCAGGCGTAGTGGACACCGTCTCGGGCTATATTGGCGGTGACGCGACTTCAGCCAACTACTCACAGGTATCGTCTGGCGCAACCCAGCATATCGAGGCGGTAGCGGTATTCTACGATCCCTCCGCAACAACCTATGCGCAGTTGGTGGAAGCCTACTGGCCGACCATTGATCCGCTGACGCCTAACGCCCAATTCTGTGATCGAGGTCCGCAATACCGCAGTGCGCTGTTTTACGCCAACGACCAACAGCAGCAGATTCTGCAGCAGTCCAAACAGACCCTGGCCAACTCGGGCAAGCTGGACGATCCGATTGTCACTGAGATTCTGCCGCAGACGGCCTTCTACCCCGCCGAGGACTATCATCAGAACTACTACACCAAAAATCCCGTTCGCTACAACTTCTACCGCAGCCGCTGTGGGCGCGATAATCGCCTTGAAGAACTCTGGGGCGCGAACTAAGCAGCGTATGCGAGTTGGAAAATAACGCTCGGGGCCTGATAATACGCGTACTTACTTAATCAGCCCCAGTCAGCCCGAGCGGAAATCATCACGATGCAGATCAGCAACAACAGCGTAGTCCAGTTTCATTACACCCTCTCCGACGCCAGCGGCGAGATCGAAAGCTCGCACAAACATGAGCCGATTCTGTACCTGCATGGCCAGCCCGGCCTGATTGATGGCCTGGTAGAAGCGCTTGAGGGCCATGCAGCAGGGGATAACTTCAGTGTCACGCTGACTGCCGATAAAGCCTATGGCCCGCGCCTGGATGATGCGATCCAGAAGGTTCAGGTCAAGCGCTTGCAGGGTGCGAAAAAATGGAAGCCGGGCATGATTGCCGTGATCGAAACCGAACAAGGTCAGCGCCAGGTAACCATCGTCAAAGTCGGGCTATCCCAGGCCGAAGTGGACTCCAACCACCCGCTGGCGGGCAAGGATCTGACCTTCGCCATCGAAATTCTGGAGGTGCGTGAGGCCAGCGAAGAGGAATTGGCCCACGGCCATGCGCACGGCGCCGGCGGTCATCACCACTAAGCTGATCCGGGCACGTTGAGCCCGCATGAATCCAAGCCTGCCAGGTAACCTGCAGCGGCCCGTCATCGGCTCGCTGCAAAAGGCCTAAACAATTGTTTAGCAAAATGCAACATAAAAGTGTAGAATGCCCGACTACTTTTATTCAGGCAGGTGAACATGTCAGCAAAAACCGCCCCAAGCAAACGCAAGGCCGACGCCGCCGTCGCCACTAGCAAATCCATTGATAATCAGATTGATGCTTTCATCGCCTCTGGCGGTGAGATTCAGAAAATCCCCAATGGCAAAAGCGGCCAGGTCTACGGCGCCCCGCGTCCAGGTCGTCCGGCCAAGTAAGCGCCAGCAGCATCCAATTGCGTCACGGTAAGGGCTAGACCGCTACTCATTGAGTCCAGCCCACCGTTCAACGCCGGTTAAACCCCAACGCCTTCAGTTCCTCGTCATGCAAGCTCACCAGTAACGCCGTCCCGTTTTCCGCCACGCGGAAGCCGCCCCAGCGTGCCTGCTGGTAAACGCCTGCCGTGCCCTCCTGAAAGAAGAAAGCATCAGGTCCCAGGCTGAAACGGCTGCCTTGCTGGCGGACGCGCAGGCTGACTTGATCATCTGCCCTGTCGGCAGCGTCTGCCAAGCCAACAAAGGACGTCCGACCCCACTCATCCACTGCCAACAGCGCGTAAGCAGATTGCTCACCACTTTGCATTTGCTGCAGTGCCATCTGCGCTTCCAATTCGCGGTTCAAGGCATAATCCAGCGCCATATAATCACCTTGCATCAGCGAGCGCGGATCGACCGGTGCCAGTTCCAGTAGCACCAGTTGACCATCACGTAGCGTCCGTTCATGACCAATAACCGTCATCGTGGTGGCGACCATCACCAGCAGCCACGCTCCGAGCAGGGCCGGCCAGCGGCGTGTCATTATCATGCCCGACTCCAGAATAGCCGCAGCAATCCTTGCCTGATTCCCAGCAATAGCAGGCCGCTGGCGCAGAGCAGCAATGACTTGTGCAGTAGCGAGAGGTGCAAGCTGTAATAGAACTCGCCGAGATATACCAGACCGAAGGCCGGGACTGCCAGGCTCCAACTGCGGCTACTGGCATGGACCACCGCCAGCCCAAGCGCGCAACTGATCAGCAACCCCGGGGCCTGATACGTCAGCAGGACCAACAGCCCGGCCGCCAGCAACGCGGCGCTGCGCATGCCCATCGATTGACCGCGCAGCAACCAGCCCAGCGTCAGCAGCAGTAACACTCCGGGTCCGGCGTGAATCAGCAGCCACACCCCTGGCGGCGCAGCTGCCACAAACATATGCCCGGTCAGCGCCTCGAGCAGGCCTTGATGACCATAGAGCGCGAGTAGTAGCGCTATCAAGGTGGCAGCGTCGGTCAGCGCACGCCGACGCGACGCCTGTCTGCCGGAGGCCCAGCGCGAGCGCAGCAACCATGAGCTGGTGGCCACACCGGCCAACAGCAGCCCGAATAGAGCCAGCCCCGGCCCGCTCTGCAGCAGCACGGCAATACTGCCCAACACCAGCAAGCCGCACACTCGGTGGTAGAGCGTGGGCCCCGGCGCCAGCAGCAACGCAGCCGACAGCGGCAGGCAGAAGCTGGCCGCAGAACGCAGCGGCTCGGTCGGACCCATGCTGTCGGCCAGCACATACACCAACAGCCCTTGCCCTGCGAGCGCAAACGCGAGGCCCATCTGCTCGCGGAATACGCCAGGGCGGCCGAACAGCCACAGCCCTCCACCTAGCAGCAACAGGCCCGCCACGCCCATCGCCAGTGGGCCTTCCAGGAGCACCATCGAGGGCCCCAGCAGCGAGCCAATCAAAAACAGTGATGCAACCCAGGCCGCAAGCCCCAGCAGGACAGACAACCACCAGGGTGAATCGACCCCGGCCAGCAATTGGTCGCGCTGTGCCTGAGTCAGATGGCTGCGCTGCTCTATCTGATCTATCAGAGCGAACAGGTCGGCTTTGTTCATCAGCGGCTGCCCCGATAAACCCGGTGCAGCCACAGCGAGGCCAGCGCGCTACTGATCACGACAAACAGACCGATGGCATTGAAGGCGAAAAAGCCTTGATAGGCTGTCAGCGCCTTGAACAGTCCAGCGCTGCCGAGGGCGATGAGCCCAAACAGCAGCAGCGCGAGAATCGGCAGGTCCAGCCGCCACCAACGGTACAGCGGCACTCCCACGCCTGCGGCGATGGCAAAGCCGATCAGCAAGGGCACAAACGCCGCCTGCCACCAGCCGATCATTGCGCCCACCAGCAAAGCCGTCAGGCCCGCCAGGGTGCACAGCCGGTGCAGACTGCGGCCCGAATGACCGAAAAACTGGCGGCCCAGTACTTCGAATAGGGCCAGGCCGGCCAGGTTCGCCAGGGCAATGACCAACAGGACTTGATGAGCACTGAATCCGGCAAACAGAGCAAACCACATCGAGGCACTGAAAAAACGCAACAACGCCAGATTAGCCACGGCCCAGCACAGCGTCCAGCAGGCCGTGGAGCCTGATAGCCAGACCCACGGCAGCATCAATACTGCCCAGGCGGCGAACAGCTGCCAGATATCCGCACCGGTCTGATAGGTCTGTCCGATCAACGCCAGCAAGGCGCCCGTGGCCAGGCTGCAGCCCAGCAACGCCGCCTGCTGTTGCGCAGAGCGATCCGAGCTGAACAGGGCCATGCCAGTGAAGCCGCTGAGCGCGCTGGCGGCCACCGCGAATTTGCCCAGACGCGGTAACGCGTCCCAGTTCCAGGCGAAGAAAAACACCACACCCAAGGCCACCAGGAGTACCCCCGCGCCGGCCAGCAAGCGATCCAGCAGATACGCCCACTGCCGGTTATCCGGAGCGAGCTGCGTATGACTGGCAAGCGCCTGCAGTTGCTGCTCATCGAGACAACCGCTTTCTGCCCAAGCCAGGAGCTGGTCTCGCTGCTGCAGGCTCAGGCGCATCAGCCCTGGCCTCTCAGGCCTGGTCCATGGCAAATAAAAACGCCCGCTGAACACGCAACGCGCTCAGTGATGCACAGACGCCGGGCAAGATGCTCCGGCAAACAGGCGGAGTGAAACATGGGTCGGCCATTCCTCTTCAACTGCTGTTCATGGGCATGACAGCATAGCGGAACAAGGATACCTGCAGATATGTCCGCATAGGCACAGGCAACAACGGCCGCTCGATAAAGAGCGGCCGAGGGTTCAGGGCTGTTGCGGCTCCAGTTGCAAGCGCGCATTGCGACGCATCACCCATTGGTGGATGCGTTCCTGGCGGTCCGCGGTGAGCGGATACTTCCAGGCCACGGCAAAGGCCAGCAGGTAGAGGATGACCGGACCGATGATATACAGCAGCCGCAGCGCCAGCAGCTGTGCATCCGAATGGGTGGACGAAGTAGCATCAAAGCCCACCAGCGCCAGCAGACCCAGGGACAGGCCCAGACCAATCGCCATGGCAAACTTCTGCGCCATACCCGACATCGCGAAAAACAGCCCGGTACGGTGCTCTTTGCTACGCGCAGTGTCCAGATCGACGATATCCGCCAGCATCGACAAGGGCAGGAACTGGAAGGCAGCAAAACAGAAGCCCTTGAGCGCAAACATGATTGCAAAAGGCACAATCTGCCCGGCCTGCAGGAAAAACATACCCAGGATGCTGGCACTGGAAACACCCACCGCGACACAGAACGCCTTGTGCTTGCCGATCCGCTTGCCGAGAATCAACCAGAAGGGAATACCCAGTATCCCCACGCCAAAATACAGCAGGTACATCAAACCAATCTGCGCCTGAATCTGAATGACGTGCTGCATGAAAAACACCGACAAGGCGTTACGAAAGGATTCGCCGGTCACCACGATCAACAACATCAGCATCATGCGCTTGAACGGGCCATTATTTTTCAGCACCCGCATGCCCTTCTTCCAGTCGGTGCGCTGAACCGACTGCGGCGGTGCCTCTTTGACCTTGGTCACCACCAACAGCACCGTCAACGGCAGCAGGAACAGCAGCAGCCAAGCCATGCCCGCCAGAATCGGACCGTAACCGGTGCCCAGTTGCCCGTCAGTACCCACGGCCCAGACTACCACGCCCATCCAGAAACCCTCGGTATCCCCGGCCTGAAAGCGGGTGCCCATTGACTGCACAATGGCCGGCGCCAACGCCGCCAGAAACAGGCCAATCAGCACAAAGCCTTCCCGTGAAGCGGTAACCCGGCTGCGCTGATGGTACAGCGGCGACAGCTCAGCTCCCCAGGCGCCGTAAGGCAAGGTCACCATGGTCCAACCCAGATACATGATCACGGTCCAGATCAGCAGATGGCCAATCCCTATCCCCTCTGGCGGCATAAAGATCATGATGGTGCCGATCAGCATCAGCGGGACGCCCATGATCAGCCATGGCTTGCGCCGGCCGATGCGCGTCTGCCAGCGGTCACTCAGCGTGCCGATCAGCGGATCGGTAATCACATCGGTCATCCGTGCAAAGACTAACACCAGCGCCATCAGCGCCATGTTCAAGCCAACCTCCTGGGCGTAGAAGGGCGGCAGGTACACCACCAGGGGATAACCGATAATGGCCAGCGGCATGCCGACTGAGCCATGGATAAGGATGGTGGAACGTTTGAGAATACCCGACTGACTCATTATTCACCCCTGTAGATAATCACTCAGCCCGGGAATAGGATCTGGTGGTTTTTGTTGTTATTGGCTCATCCGCAGTGACCGAGCAAACGCTGATTATGTGGCGCTCGCGCAACACCCCTGCAATGTGCTCAACCGATTCTATGCCAGCACGCCAGCATTACAACCAGGGCCTGCGGGCAGTAGCGCAAGATTCGGCGAAGGGCCGCAAGATAAACCCCGTATTTTTGCGCAAAGGCCCGGGGCACGAGGTCTGCCAGCATTATATGCAGACAGGATTGGCCTTATTCAGCTCCCTTATGGCGTCTGGATGGTCTGTGGTTTGGCGCGGTGGCCTTGTTGGTCAGTTTTCTCTGCAGGCTGACAGTGTCGGATCTGCAGCATTAATGCAGCAGTGACGCAATTTTTCGCAGTTGTGTTCTAATGAAAAAAAGGAGAACCAC
>JAWOGT010000331.1:0-9688 GCA_046496585.1 Halopseudomonas sp. | reverse complement strand
TGGCGCTGGTGACCATGGATACCTATCGTATCGGTGCCCACGAACAACTGCGCACCCTGGGGCGTATTCTGAATGTCCCGGTACGGGTGGTCGATGAGCAGAACGCACTGGCGGATGTACTCAAGGAATTTTCCGGCAAGCGGCTGGTGTTGCTCGATACCGCAGGCCTGCAGGCGCAGGACCCACACCTGCACGGCCAGTTAAGCCAGCTGGCCGCACTCGGCGCGCATGTCAGCAAGCTGTTGGTGTTGGCCGCGACCAGCCAGTATCAGGTGCTCAAGGCGGCCTATCACACCTACAAGGTCTGTGGCCTGGATGGCTGTGTGATCACCAAGGTGGACGAGTCGGCGACGCTGGGTGAAGTATTGGGTCTGGCTATGCAGCAAGGTTTACCGGTAGCCTATCTGGCGGATGGCCAGCGCATTCCGGACGATATCGCCCGTGCCGTAGGTCATCAGCTGGTGAGTCGGGCGGTGAGCCTGGCCGGCAACGAAAGCCCGCCGGATCAGGCCATGGCTGACGTATTTGCCGGTATACTGCACAATCAGCGCGCTGGTTAACGGCCGTTCAACAGTTTTATTGCTAACAAGGTAAGCCACGCAGATGGGCAGCAAACATCCGGTTCAGGTTATCGCAGTCACGGGCGGCAAAGGGGGGATCGGCAAAACCAACGTGTCGGTCAATCTGGGTATCGCCCTGGCGGAGATGGGGCGCCGCGTGGTGCTGCTCGACGCCGACCTGGGGCTCGCCAATGTTGATGTGCTCCTGGGTCTCAAGCCCAAGGCCACCTTGGCCGATGTGCTTGAAGGCACCTGCGAGCTGCGTGATGTGCTGCTCAACGGCCCGGGCGGCATGCGTGTGGTGCCGGCAGCCTCCGGCGCCGCGACCATGGTCAATCTCTCGCACCAGCAGCACGCGGGGCTGATTCAGGCCTTCAGCGATATTGGCGACAGCATCGATGTGCTGATCGTCGATACGGCAGCGGGTATTGGCGACTCGGTGGTCAGTTTTGTGCGCGCCGCGCAGGAAGTGCTGGTGGTGGTCTGTGATGAACCGACCTCGATTACCGATGCCTATGCGCTGATCAAGCTGCTCAACCGTGATCATGGCATGACGCGTTTTCGCGTATTGGCGAATATGGTGCATACCCCGCAGGAGGGTCGTACGGTGTTTGCCAAGCTGACCAAGGTCACCGATCGCTTTCTCGATGTGGCTCTGCAGTACGTGGGAGCCGTGCCCTATGATGAGAATGTGCGCAAGGCCGTGCAGAAACAGCGCGCGGTCTATGACGCCTTTCCGCGCAGCAAGGCCTCCATCGCTATCCGCGGCATTGCGCAAAAAGTCGATGCCTGGCCGCTGCCAGCCAACCCACGCGGGCATCTTGAATTCTTCGTCGAGCGCCTGGTGCAGAAAACGGGTTCAGGCCTATGACACAAACGGCTGGTGGAGTGAGCATGTATACACGCGCACAGTGTTCCGCTGACAATCAGGATCGGTTGGTTTCCCAATATGCCTCGCTGGTCAAACGCATCGCTTATCACATGCTGGCCCGTCTGCCCTCCAGTGTTCAGGTTGATGATCTTATTCAGGCCGGCATGATTGGCCTGCTGGAGGCCTCGCGGCGCTTCGAAAATGGCAAGGGTGCCAGTTTCGAGACCTATGCGGGTATCCGTATTCGCGGTGCAATGCTCGATGAAGTACGCAAGGGCGATTGGGCGCCGCGTTCGGTGCACCGCAATACGCGCATGGTCAGTGACGCGGTACGCGCCGTCGAGTCGCGCCTGGGGCGCGATGCCAAGGATCACGAGATCGCCGCTGAACTGGAGATGAGCCTCGAGGAGTATTACGCGATCCTCAACGATACCTCCGGCAGCAAGCTGTTCAGTTTCGACGAGCTGCTCGAGAGCGGCACCCGGGCCGATGCGCACAGCGATGAGGAACCCCTGGGCGGCCTGCAGGATCAACGCTTTCGCGCCGCGTTGGTGGAAGCAATCGAAGGCCTGCCGGAACGTGAGCGGTTGTTATTGTCGCTGTATTACGACGAAGAGCTGAATTTGAAGGAAATTGGTGCGGTGCTGGGCGTCAGCGAGTCCCGCGTCAGCCAATTGCACAGCCAGTGTGCCGCACGATTGCGGGCGCGGCTCAGCGGTTGGCGCAACGATTGATGGTGTTATTGACAGTGTTGTTGATGCTGTTCACGGTTTCCGGACAATGCCCGGCTGGCCTGGACGACACGCAGTGAATGTCAGTGGGGGCAGCGCCAGATGGCGACTGCGGTTACACTGGCGGCCATTGAGTTTAACAGGCTTGTTTGGCCAGTAGCTTAACGGGGTGTAACAGTGCACTCTTCCTGGTTTGTACGGAGGTCGACTTGGACAAGAATATGAAAATTCTCATCGTTGATGATTTTTCAACGATGCGGCGCATTATCAAGAATTTGTTGCGTGACCTGGGTTTCACCAACACGGCAGAAGCCGATGATGGGACCTCGGCATTGCCGATGCTGCAAAGCGGCAGCTTCGACTTCCTGGTTACCGACTGGAACATGCCGGGCATGAGCGGCATTGATCTGCTGCGCGCGGTGCGCGCCGACGAGCGCCTCAAGCATCTGCCGGTGCTGATGGTCACGGCCGAGGCCAAGCGCGACCAGATCATTGAGGCGGCCCAGGCCGGCGTCAGTGGCTACGTGGTCAAGCCGTTCACGGCGCAAGCGCTGAAAGAAAAGATCGAGAAGATCTTCGAGCGCGTCCAGGGTAAATAATCATAAACCGGGGTAAGGTTATGGCGTTAAGTAAGGATACCGGCCAGGCAACCGCTCAGGAATTCGAACATTCTCTCAAGGATAATGCGCGGCAACTGGTCGATCACCTGGAACAGGGACAGTACGGCGAGGCGATACTGGTCATACACGCGATTAATCAGGCCCGCGATCGAGGCCTGTATTACGAAGTGGGCCAGCTGACCCGTGCCTTGCACAACTCGATTGTCAATTTTCAGATTGATACCTCCCACGCCTTGAGCGATGGCGGCGAAGTCTCGGCGATCTCGGATGCTTCGGATCGGCTGGATTATGTGGTCAAGCTGACTGACAAGGCGGCCAACCGGACGATGGATCTGGTCGAAATCAGCGCGCCCATCGTCTCCAGTCTGGGCCAGGAAGCCAGTGCCCTGCGTGCCGACTGGCAACGCCTGCAGCGTCGCGAGATGCAAGCCGGCGAGTTTCGTGAATTGTACAGGCGGATGGGCGATTTCCTGGCCAAGACCGAGGAATCCAGCGCCCAGGTCAGCTCCCACCTCAACGACATTATGATTGCCCAGGATTACCAGGACCTCACCGGTCAGGTGATCAAACGGGTAACCACGCTGGTGCATGATGTCGAAGAAAGCCTGGTCAATCTGGTGCGCATGGCCGGTCAGGTCGACCGGATTGCCGGCATCAACCACGCGCCATCCGAGCAGGCAGGAAAAAAAGTCTCCGCCGGGGGTGAAGGTCCGCAGATTCATGCCGATAAAAGAGAAGACGTTGTATCCGGACAGGATGAAGTCGATGATCTTCTCTCCAGTCTGGGCTTCTAACTAAAAAGCACGCCCGGGAGTGGATGCATGAGTTTTGTTGCGGATGAGGAAATTCTTCAGGATTTTCTGGTGGAAGCCGGGGAAATTCTCGAGCTGTTGTCGGAACAACTGGTCGATCTGGAGAACCGTCCTGATGATACCAATCTGCTCAATGCCATTTTTCGCGGCTTTCATACCGTCAAGGGCGGCGCCGGTTTTCTGCAGCTTGATGCCCTGGTAGGTTGCTGCCACATCGCGGAAAACGTCTTCGATATATTGCGCAAGGGCGAACGTCAGGTCGACTCTGAACTGATGGATGTTGTGCTCCAGGCGCTCGATAGCGTCAATGACATGTTCACTCAGGTCCGCGAGGGCGAATCGCCGCAGCCAGCTGACCCGGCGCTGCTGGCCGCGCTGGCCAGTCTGGCCGTGCCTGCCAGCGCAGCCCCGTCCCCGGTCCTGTTGGCCGCCGCCAGTCCGGCCGCGACCGACGCCGAGGGTGATGTGACCGATGACGAGTTTGAGCAATTGCTTGAGGCATTGCAGGGTTCGGGGCCGCTGGCGGGTGCGGAGGCGTTGCCGGTCATGGCCGCTGCTGCCGCGCCGGGCAGCGCCGATGAGATTACCGATGCTGAGTTTGAAGCCCTGCTGGATCAGTTGCACGGCAACGGCCCACCGGCCAGCGCTGGGCCGGTAATTGCTAAGCCAGCGGCCACCGCGGCCGGGCCGGGTGATCAAATCAGTGATGACGAGTTCGAGGCCTTGCTCGACGAGCTGCATGGCAAGGGCGCTGCGCCAGGCAAGCTCGCTGAGTCTGCCCCTGCGGTTGCCGCTGCTGTAGCTGGCAAGATGCAGGAGCCAGAGCAGATTACCGATGACGAGTTTGAAGCGCTGCTCGACCAACTGCATGGTTCCGGGAAGCTGCCTGGCCAGCTGGAAGGCCTCGCTGCAGTGCCAGCCAAGCCCGTCGCCAGGACGCCAGAGCCGGCAGCCAAGGCGGCCAAGCCGGCGCTAGCTGAGCCGCTCAAGGAGAAACAGCTTGCGGTCGAGAGTCCCGTCGCTGAGACCACTGTGCGGGTGGATACAGCGCGCCTCGACGACATCATGAATATGGTGGGCGAGTTGGTGCTGGTGCGTAACCGCCTGGTGCGCCTGGGCTTGAGTAGCGGCGACGAGGAACTGAACAAGGCGGTGGGCAATCTGGATGTGGTCACCGCCGACCTGCAGTCGTCGGTGATGAAGACGCGCATGCAGCCGATCAAGAAAGTCTTCGGACGCTTTCCGCGGGTGGTGCGCGATCTGGCGCGCAACCTGAAAAAGGACATCGTGCTCGAGATGGTCGGTGAAGAGACCGATCTGGACAAGAATCTGGTCGAGGCGCTGGCCGATCCGCTGGTGCACCTGGTGCGTAACTCGGTCGACCACGGCATCGAATTGCCCCACGAGCGGGAAGCGGCGGGCAAGCCACGCACCGGCAAGGTGATTCTCGCGGCCGAGCAGGAGGGCGACCATATTCTGCTGACCATCAGCGATGACGGTCGCGGTATGGATGCGGAAGTGCTGCGCGCCAAGGCCGTTGAAAAAGGCATGATGGAAAAGGATGTCGCCGATCGATTGTCCGAAAGCGAATGTTTCGACCTGATTCTGCAGCCGGGCTTTTCGACCAAAACGGAAATTTCCGACGTCTCCGGCCGGGGTGTCGGCATGGACGTGGTGAAGACCAAGATCGCCCAGCTCAACGGCACTATCGCCATCCAGTCGACCAAGGGGCAGGGCAGCCGCATCATCATCAAGGTGCCCTTGACCTTGGCGATTATGCCGACGCTGATGGTCATGCTCGCCAATCAAGCCTTTGCGCTGCCACTGGTCAGCGTCAATGAAATCTACAGCCTCGACCTGTCACGCACCAACGTGGTGGATGGCCAGGAAGTGATCATCGTGCGCGACAAGGCCCTGCCGCTGTTTTACCTCAAGCGCTGGCTGATGCCCGGCGTCGAGGACACCAGTGATCATTGCGCGGCCAGTGTGGTCATCGTCTCGGTGGGCACCCAGCGCGTCGGCTTTGTCGTCGATCAGCTGGTTGGCCAGGAAGAGGTCGTGATCAAGCCGCTCGGGCGGATGTTGCAAGGCACCGCCGGGATGTCCGGTGCAACCATTACCGGCGACGGTCGTATTGCCCTGATCCTGGATATACCCAGCCTGCTCAAGCGCTACGCCCGCCGCGGCTAACGAGGGGGCATCAGGGGCAAGGCAAGCAAGCATAGATATTCGGATGGGCCGCCATACGGCGGGTGATCCAGGCAGGTTTCAGGAGTGTGTATGGCGGTCAAGGTGCTGGTGGTCGACGATTCGGGTTTCTTTCGCCGCCGGGTTACAGAGATTCTGGCGGGTGATCCGCAAATCCAGGTGGTCGGCACGGCTGCCAATGGCCGCGAAGCCGTGGACCAGACCCTGGCGCTGCGCCCGGATGTGATCACCATGGATTACGAGATGCCGGTGATGGACGGCATCAGCGCGGTGCGTGAAATCATGCAGCGCTGCCCGACGGCGGTCCTGATGTTCTCCTCCCTCACCTATGAAGGCGCGCGGGTCAGTCTGGATGCACTGGACGCCGGCGCAGCCGATTACCTGCCGAAGAACTTCGAAGATATTTCGCGCAATCCGGACAAGGTCCGGCAACTGCTCTGCGAACGGGTGCATACCCTGGCGCGCACTAACCGGCGCTCACTGGGTCTGGCGAGTGCCGCGTTTGCGCCGAGTGCTGCACCCGCTATGGCGCCGCCAGGCGCGGGTTTGACCCGGCCGGCGGTGCGCCCCAGAGAAGCTGCCCCCGCCGCCAAGCCGGTGGCCGCGCGCAGCAACAGCCCGGCGCCGCGCAAGAAACACTACCAACTGGTTGCCATCGGCACCTCCACGGGTGGGCCGGTCGCCCTGCAGAAGGTCCTGAGCCAATTGCCCGCGTGTTTTCCGGCGCCGCTGTTGCTGATTCAGCATATGCCGGCGGCCTTTACCAAGGCCTTCGCCGAACGCCTGGACAAGCTGTGCAAGATTCATGTCAAGGAAGCCGAAGACGGCGATACCCTGAAGCCGGGTGTGGCGCTATTGGCGCCGGGCGGCAAGCAGATGATGCTCGACGGCCGCGGCATCGTGCGCATCCTGCCCGGTGACGAGCGGCTGAATTTCAAGCCCTGCGTGGACGTGACCTTTGGCTCGGCGGCCAAGGCCTTTCGCGACAAGGTACTCGGCGTGGTGCTGACCGGCATGGGCGCCGATGGTCGCGAAGGCGCGCGCATGCTGAAAGCCGCCGGCAGTGACATCTGGGCGCAGGATGAGGCCAGCTGTGTGATCTATGGCATGCCCATGGCGATTGCCAAGGCCGAGCTGGCCGATGGCATTTACAGTCTGGATGATATTGGCCGTTATCTGGCAGACCTCAGCTGATGGATATCCTCAGCATTATCGGCATCATTCTGGCCTTCGTCGCCATTCTCGGCGGCAACTATCTTGAAGGCGGGCATGCTGCTGCGCTGCTGAACGGCCCGGCGGCGCTGATTGTGTTCGGCGGTACGCTGGCGGCGGCGTTTATCCAGACGCCGCTGAAGGTGTTCAAGCGGGCGCTGGTGATTGCCCGCTGGATCATCTTTCCACCGGCCAATCGGTTGCGGCAAGGCATCAATCAGGTGATTGGCTGGAGCACCATTGCGCGCAAGGAGGGCCTGCTGGGCCTGGAGCAGATTGCCGAGATGGAACCCGATTTCTTTGCCCGCAAGGGTTTGCAGTTGCTGGTCGACGGCAGCGAGCCGGAAGCTCTGCGGAGCATTCTCGAAGTCGATTTACTGACCCGCGAAAACCACGACCTGATGGCCGCCAAGGTCTATGAAAGCATGGGCGGTTACTCGCCGACCATCGGTATCATTGGTGCGGTGATGGGGCTGATTCATGTCATGGGCAATCTGGCCGACCCGTCGATGCTGGGTACCGGCATCGCCGTGGCCTTTGTGGCGACCATCTATGGCGTGGCGCTGGCCAACCTGTTGCTACTCCCGGTGGCGAACAAACTGAAAGCGGTGGTACTGGAGCAGTCGCGTTACCGTGAAATGCTGCTGGAAGGGCTATTGTCCATCGCCGAAGGGGAAAACCCACGGTCCATTGAAATGAAGCTCGAGGGCTTCCTGGACTAGCAGGGAGGGCAGTTCATGCGTCGTCGCCGTCACGAAGAACCGGAGAATCACGAGCGCTGGTTGGTCTCCTACGCGGATTTCATCACCCTGCTGTTTGCCTTTTTTGTCGTCATGTATTCCATCTCGTCGGTCAACGATGGCAAGTACAAGGTCCTGTCCGACACCATGCAGGGCGCCTTCAATCAACCGCAACGCTCGCTGGAACCGATCCAGCTAGGCGAGGACATGCCCCGTGGTTCGAGCCTGGGGGATGCACCAGGCTCGGCGACTAACGCGGCGGCGGACGCTGACAGCCTGGCGGATATGACTGCAGCGCTGCAGGCGGCCTTTGGTGAATTGATTGCAGTGGGCGATCTGGAATTGCGGGGTAACCAGCTGTGGATCGAGATTGAGCTGAATTCCAGCCTGCTGTTCCCCAGTGGTGATGCGTTGCCGCTGGATGCCGGTTTTGACCTGGTGGAGAAAATCGCCGGCATTTTGGCACCATACCAGAACCCGATTCATGTCGAAGGCTTTACCGATAACGTGCCGATCGGCTCGCGGCTCTATCCCACCAACTGGGAACTGTCTGCCGCGCGGGCGGCGAGCGTGGTGCGCATGCTGGGTATCGGCGGCGTTGACCCACAGCGCATGGCAGCGGTGGGGTATGGCGAATTCCGCCCGGTAGCGGACAACACCACGGCGGCCGGGCGGCGGGCCAATCGCCGGGTGGTGCTGTTGGTATCGCGCCATCTGGATGCCCGGCACGAGGCTTTTCGTGGCCAGCCGGCGACCGGTGTGGAGGCCATGCGCGCGGCACGTAGCCAGTCTGGCACGGCTTCTGCAGAGTAAGCTGTTCAATCGGCACCCCTGGGTGCAGCGTCATTTTGTTGTCGTTGGCGGGCTGGGCCGACCTATCGGTACCATGCCCCGGAGGAAGGCTATGAAAGTCTGGGCAGTGGCCAATCAAAAGGGTGGCGTGGGCAAGACCACGACCGCAGTGGCCCTGGCTGGCCTGTTGGCGGACCAGGGCCAGCGCGTACTGGTGGTCGATCTGGACCCGCACGGCTCAATGACCAGCTACTTCGGGCATGATCCCGACAGCCTGACCAGCAGTGTGTTCAATCTGTTCCAGCACAAGGGCCTGGTGCCTGCAGGACTGGCGCACGCTCTGCTGTTGGACACCAGTCACGAGAATATTCGCCTGCTGCCCTCCAGCACCTCATTGGCCACGCTGGAACGCCAGTCCGCTGCGCAGGGCGGGTTCGGTCTGGTGCTGTCGCGCGCCCTGGCGCAACTCTGGGATGATTACCAGTTTGTGCTGATCGACAGTCCGCCGCTGCTCGGTGTGTCGATGATCAATGCGCTGGCGGCTTGTGAGCAGTTGGTGATTCCGGTGCAGACCGAGTTTCTCGCCATGAAGGGGCTGGAGCGGATGGTCCATACCCTGGATATGGTCAACCGCTCGCGCAAGCAGGCCTTGCCCTACACCATAGTACCGACCCTGTTTGATCGGCGTACCCAGGCATCATTGAGCACGCTGCGCACGTTGCGCCGTGATTATCCCGATCACCTGTGGCAGGCTTATGTGCCTATCGATACCAAGCTGCGCGATGCCAGTCTGGCCGGGCTGGTACCGTCCCGTCTGGACGCCGGTGCACGTGGCGTACTGGCCTATCGGGCCCTGCTCCGTTACCTGCTGGTCCAGTCTGTGCCGGCAGGTGGCTCAACAGGTGGCGCAACAGGTAGTTCGGTAGCTAGCCGAGCAGGGCGCGAGCAGGTGGCGTGATGCAAATACGGCTAATGCCCGGCTGGTTTCAGCCGATACTGCTAGTAGCCCGGTGCAAAAACACAGTCTTGCGCTATGCCACCCATCGCAGTATCTGAAAGACAAGCGAGTTATGACCAAAGCCTTGCCCGTACAGCAGTTTAGTCCGCAACTGACGATTCAGAGTTATCTGGATGCGTTGCTG
>JAWOGT010000286.1:0-9800 GCA_046496585.1 Halopseudomonas sp. | reverse complement strand
TTGCGCCTGGCAGACTCGCGCAACGATTTGATGCTCAGGGCAAAAATGGAAGCGTCATCAAGCGCCACTGTGCAGGTACCCGTCCCGGCTCAACGCCCCGCATCAGAAACCGCAAGCAGCTTTGACGCAGACCTGACTGACGATTTCAAATAACACGGGTTCAGCTGAAAACTGCAGCCCCAACGGGACTGGACAGGCTCTCTCAGGCGGATCCAACCCAGTCCAGATAATCCGCTTCTAACCGTACCTTCAGCTCGGTAGCGGACAGTCCGGTGCCCTGCAGTGCCCGCAAATGCGTGATCAGCCAGCCGATAAACATCGAGCGCGAAAAGGGGCAGGGTGCCAGCGCCTCGAGCTGCTCAGACAGGCTCTCGAATTGACCAATGACCGACTCTGACTTATCCATGCAGTCCTCTCTTTGACATATTTTTTCAAGGCCACGCCGTGGGCAAGCCGATTAAACACCTTTAACCCAGCCCCACAGACCCAGCGAATAATTCGGGAATAGATCAATACCCATGGCTGACTTGACAAGATACAACAGCACCAGCCCCGCCAGCACGGAAAAGGCCAGGAAACACACGATCAGCAGAGACTTGGCAAACCGCGACAAAGCCCCTTCCGATCGCGAGAGACCGCGTTTGTTCCAGCCCAGGAGAAATACGAAATAATAACGTGATCGCCAAAAACTCACGGTGCCACGCAAATCCACCGGGTGGCGGCCCCAACTCCGGGTGCCGAAAGCCAGCTTGAGGGCTTGTAACTGCTCATCGGTGAAGGAGTCACGCATTTGCTTGGGCAAACGCTCTTTCAAACCGGCGACAAACCAGTCTTGCTCGCCACTATCTTTACTCATTACTCGGTCCTGTTTACCGTCAACTTTTCCCGTTATCTGCGATTCGCGCAACAAGCCTCGCGGTCTCGCCCCGAGTACAGACGCACGCGCTTTGCTGATCGATATGACTCGCAGGGAGACGGGAAAAGATGAACGTCCACGACGTCCCAAAAAATGCAGCTCAAGAACCATTTTGGCTAAAGGTATGTGCCGTGTTGGGAACAGTTACACGGTCAAATGTTCGCAGTGGAACAACTTTACTCAGCTTGGGCTTCCCGAGAGCGACAAAACCTTTGAGCTTTCGGAATAGGAACATGAAGGCGAGACTGCATTAGCGTCTCGTCGGGGGGCGGCATGGTAGCCTGTTGAGCGATGATAAGGAAGCAGATAGGCACAATAGCCCCTGCATCCAAGCTGTTTTTAGCGAAAACTCAGTCCAGCAAGTGGAATCTGGGCAGTGTCCACTTCCAGTGCAGGGCCGCCATTCGCACGCTGAACACCACGCACATGGCGATGACTGCGGCCATCTCGGCCGAGCTGTGCATCTGCACTAAACCGACGTGGACCAAGGCGCCGAGGATGCAGGCCGAGGCGTATATCTCCTGACGGAAAATCAGCGGGATTTCGTTGCAGATCACATCGCGCATCACTCCACCGGCCACACCCGTCATAACCCCCATGATGACCGCCGTACTGATCGGCACGTCCAGCTGAAGGGCCACCTGTGTTCCGCTCACGGTAAACACCGCGAGTCCGAAGGCATCTGCCAGAAGCAGGCCGAACTCATGGATCGGTTGGGTCATGCGCACCCACAATACGGTGCCAAGTGCAGCTATTACAGCGACCAGAATGTAGGTTTCATCGCCGATCCAGGTGACCGGGTAGTGGGCCAGAATCACATCGCGCAGTGTCCCACCGCCAAGCGCCGTCACTACACCAATGACGCTCACCCCAAACAGGTCCATCGATTTGCGCCCAGCCATCAAGGCTCCGGTTACCGCAAAGACCGCCACACCAAATAGATCAAAATAATAAAGCACGACCGCTACCTGCCTAACTGTGTATCGAAAACGCTGACTCACGCGCTGTCATTGTCGGCTGGCAGTGAAGCACTGCGACTAGCCGGATTAAATTATAATTGTATTATCATCTGATTATAATCATGATCTAATGGTAGCCGCTTATGACTGCTGATTTCAAGGCGGCTGTGCAGGGTGACTCCAGGCGGCTTGGCACCGGCAACCGCTCGTTTTCAACTCAGTATGGCCCTGGACAGGTTCATCGAAACGGCAGGTCGGCTCGCGCCGGGCTGCGTATTCGGTGACAGCCAAGGACCAGACAATTATAATTTGATTAACATATTACGACTCAAGTGGACGGATGACCCATGGAAAACAAAACGGCGCGCCTCACCGTACTGATTGACCCCAGCAAGAAGAAAGCTTTCGAAGAGCTGTGCTCTGGACAAGATCTGACACCATCACAGGTTGTCCGCCAGTTGATCAGGGACTACCTGCAAGCCCACGGCACCACTTATGCGACCAAGAGCAAGCCCGCTTCTAACGAATGATGCGCAAGTCCGGGCCCACACCGGTTTGTTCCAAAACCCGCTTCAGGGCAACTTTGGCCCGTCGAAGTGATTGGAAGACTGGCAACCCAGCCGAACAATGACCTGCTTGACTCAGACAGTATGGTGATGAAATGAAACGTGAAGATATAAAGGCCCGGCAAGCCTAGGACGTAGTATTTGATACCCATGTGATTGCCAACCCGACGAACACCCGGGAGTGGATCGTATTTTTCAAAAAAGGCGCAGGGAAAAGCTACTTTCTGGTCGATGACAGCGAGGCCATCGAGTCGTTCATAAGCCTGGATGACCTGATTGACGACCTGAAACTCATGGGCATTAAACGTGCCGAGATTCACTGCTAGGGCATTCGTCCAGGTACAGTCAAGATCGCCAGGATGTTTGCCTCACCGAGCAGCGCGTCTCCTGTCGTGAAAAGAAGCGCACTGGATTTGTATAGTACTGACCTGAAGCCGAACAGTGGCTAAAGTGTTCCTTCTGCCCGCGCCTTTGCCAGGCCCTCATGCATCCTTGCAGCGCTCCAGGAAGTCAGCTAGCAGACGTGCATCCTCGAGCGCATGATGCGGGGGTTCAACCCCGTCGTAGGCAATCTCAATATCGCTTCTTATCCGCCCTGCCACGACCGTTTCCGGGAGGCCCGACGGACCTGCCAGCCAGGTCAGCAATGGCCAGTCCCAGTTCGGTGCGTCGCAGATTATCTCGACGGGGCCAAGCCGCCAAAGAAAATCCAGTAGCTCAGTACGCGCCTGCTCTGTGTTGCGCCCACAGGCTGGCAGATCCAGCTGCGGCAGCACGATCTCCAGAACGAAATCCGAGCAGTCGCTTTCGTCCCAGGCATCGTTCAGCTCGACGTAAAATTCAGGCCCGCCCGGTACAACCAAGGCCAGACTGATTAGTTTGTAGGCAAACTGATCCAAGGTCGTGAATTCTGTGTCGAGGTAGGCACGGCGCATGCAGAACTCCCATCGTGACTTGGCGGCTTCAGGTTCCAGATGCAACACACGGATAGAGTGTCGGCAGTCACATCCTCGAGCCACTGTACAACAAGTCAATCCAAAAGCTGAGCACTACTGTGTTGTATCCAGCCGGTTCGTTTTATTCAAAAAAACACATGTATTTAAAATCAAAACCCCCAGCAGATTCAGATCTGCTGGGGGTTTGCTGCAGCTATATTGTGGCCATTAACGTTGACCGAACCGCTTAACTTTTGCCATTCCTGCAATGCCCGCGCATCGAACTCAAGGCTATAGGTCATCCAGCGCTACCTTCACGCGCTGAGGAGCGGCCAAGCGTTCACGAACCGTGGCTAGTAACGCTTCATCTTCCTCGGTCATCATCACCGGACGAAATGGCAGCTGTCCACGCTCGGCCACATACTCCAAGGCCTGGCGAATCAGCTCAGAAGGGGTAACGCCGAGCTTTTCCAGATCACGGTAAGCCCGGACTTTAAGCTCGGCGTCGATGCGGATATTGATGGAAGCCATGGCGACAGATACCTGTAATGACATTTGTCATTACGATGCCCATTTTACGGTTTCTTGGCAACTGAATCACACCAGGATTCGTGGACGCTTCTAGCCTATTGTTGAATATATTGAGCCGTTCCAAAATCCTAGGGTGCGACGCAGAGTTGTTGCCCAGGATCGAAGGCTCGTAACCGTTTTATCAGCGTCCGAGGAAACGGGGTAGAACCCATGTCAGAGGATATTCGCTCCATTTTCAGCGAGCGCCATGGTGTTTTCCTCCGATGGAGAGGTGGGGCGCATCACGCGCGGCAAGAATCTGAAGTGATCGGCTAATAAATACAGGGACCGCCATCTGTAGAGCACGCCCCTGAACTCAGCGGCGATACCCAGGAGCGCCTTTCTCTGTCAGCCTACGCATCCGGCTTTTACAATATTCACTCCGATCAAACACGATTGCGCGCTTACTAGAGACAGCTTAATGGCTAAGATTCTTCGCACGGTACTGATTGACTCCCTTTGCCCGGCAGAAAAGGCAGAGCTTCTGCTGGATGGCAATACCAGCATCACCGGCACCAACGGCATTGGCAAATCATCCTTTCTCAAGTTGATTCCCATTTTCTATGGGGCGTCACCAGGGCGCGTGGTCAAGGCTGATGGCAACAACAAAAGCTTTGCTGACTGGTATTTGCCCCATGAGACCAGCTTCATTGTCTTTGAGTACATCAATGGCAACGGTGAAGCCTGTTGCGCCATCATGCACCGCACTGCCGGCAGTTATGCGTATCGCCTTGTATCCGGGCCATGGCAATCGGATATGTTGTATCTGGATGCCGAAGCGGGTCGCTTGGTGCCCGTAGCACAACTGATCCAGCACATAAGCAAGCAGGGCCGATCATGCTCACCGGCCCTGCCGCCACGCAGTTACCGCCGCATCATTCAGTACAACACGGGCAGCGCCAACCTTGAAGGCATTGACGACCCCGATCAGCGCAAGATGATCGAGCAGTACCGGCGCACCTTCTCACTTGCCCCCAAGCGCAAAGAGTTTTCCGGTATCGACACGGTAACCATGGCCATGATTGACGAAGGCCATAGCTTTGACAGCATCCGTGACGTCATGGCGGACATTCTGGAACAGGAGCATGGCAACCTCGACGCCGTATTGGGCGCCATCAAGCACCAGCCCTTCCAGAGCCTAGTGCGCGATATTGAGAGCTTCACGCTTTTTGAAAATGACCTCAAAGCCAAGATTGACAGGCTCGACACCTTCCATGAGCAGCATGAGTCAAAAACGGCTGTGCTACGCCGGGCGAAACAGCAGAGCCTGCTGCTGAACGCTGCCCTGACCGACGAGCTGGCGCGGGTCAGAGCGCTAATAGACGCGCTGGATGGTGAGCGCAAGAAGGCCGAGGACCGCATGCAGGCCGAGCGTGACGTGCTGGCAGAAGAACAAGGCGAGGCCGGCGCGCACCGCAAGGAGATCAGTGAGCAGGTTGCTCGTATTGAGCGTAGTCGCACTGACTATGCGCAAAAGGATATGGATAACCTGGCGGCACTGTGCGGTCAGGCTGAGGGCTTGTCACAGCAGCGCAGTCGCAAGCAGGGCGAGCTGGATCAGCTCGACAGTAAAGGCGCGGATGTACGCCTCAAGTACGACCGCCTCATCTCTGAGGTCAAAGATGCGGTTCAAGCGCTGATTGACCAAGAGAGCAACCAGACCAAGGCGAAGATAGACGCCCTGGATGAGCGCCGCGACAAGCTACGCGAGGAAGCCGACGCCGGGAAGAAGGAACTCGAAGCTACGCACAAGCTGGCGCTGGCCGAGATTGAAGAGCGCCGCGATCAAGCAGCTAAAGCGGTCACCCAGCAACAGGCCGAGATTGATCAACTGCGCCGCTATAGCATCCTGCCTGATGACCAGAACGCGGTTAACAGCGCCAATCAGGCCATCGAAGCCCAGCGCGCTACTTGCCAACAGCACAGCGAGACAGCGCAGCAGCTCGACGCCCAGGTTACCACCTTGAAATCCGGGCTGGATGCCCTGGCTTCCGAGCGCAAAGGGTTTGAACGCCAGCGCGAGACCTTGATGGCTGACAAGGACAAGCAGGTTGCAGCGCTGAATGCTGGCGCGGATACCTTGCTGGGTTACTTGCGCCGCCACCACCCGAGCTGGGGTGAGAACATCGCCAGACTGGTGCCCGAGTCCATCCTGTTGCGCGACGACCTGAATCCTGAGCTATCCCCTGCCGGTGACACCCAAAGCAGCCTGTATGGCGTCATGCTCAACCTAGAGGCGCTGCCAACGACAACGCTGGTAGATACGTCGGAAATCCAAAATGCCATTGGCCGCATTGAGTCTCAAATACAACAGGTCGATACCGACCTTGAAGGCCTGCAAAAGCGTTTTCGCAAGCTCGATGACCAGATACGCGATGCCGACCGGAAGGCCGTGCAGGCCCGGCAATTACTGGTGCGTCACAACGAAGAGCTGGCAAGCCGGGAGTCGCTGCGCACAGGGATCGTCGAGCGTGCTGGCGCCAACTACATCAATCACTGCGAACACATTGACGCCGAGCTGAAGCGCCTTGAGGCTCGACTGGCGAAGGCCACGCAGGAGCGCAAAGACCTCAAGGCCGAACAGGGACGCCAGCTTTTTGAATATCAAACCGCAGCCGATGGCGCACTTGAAAACCTTAAGGAGGAACGCAAAAGCGTCATTGATACAAGCGCAACAGCCATCAAGGAGCATGAGGAGCGCAGGGACAACGACATAAGCGGCCTGAAAGCGAATCTGGAAGTAGCTCTGTCTGATGCCGGAATCGACAACAGCGTGAACCGTCGCTTGCAGCGTGAGATTGATGAGCTAAAAAAGAAACTGGAGCAGATCAAAAACAACCTGAAGCTTGTCGATGAGTACCAGCGCTGGAAGGAAGATGTGCTTCCCAGGCTCGACACGTTACTGACCGATCAGGAACAGGCAGAAACGGCGGTTAGCGCCATTACACGCAAACAGTCCGTCCTGACTGAGCTGTACCGTGAGCATCAACAGCAGTACCGCCAGCGTAGCAATGCACTGGAGGAGGGCCACAAGCAGTTGAACGGCGACCAGGCGATCGCGCAACGCCTGATCGAATCGCTGGCAGGCGTGGAAGCGGACCCAGCGGCCGAGTTGGTGGCTAACCTGAACGTACAGGATATTGAGCATGAGGCCCGTCTGGCCCGCAGTGCCCGCGACACGGTGAACAAGCATGCCCGTAGCCTGTATGCCGACATCATCAATCTGTATCGCAACCGGGGTCTGCAACAAAGCCCGCACGGCGCAACCATTGACCTCATTGCCAGAGACGCGAACAAAGAGACCGGTAATTTTGACATGGCGTGGCTGGTTGCGGCCAACGAACTGAAGTCCCAGATGGAGGGCTTTCACCGGGACCAGCGCAGCAAGCTGATCATGCAGGCCCAGTCACTGTCCAGCGGCGTCAGCGACAGCAAACACAAGCTGGAAGACTTGCACAAATCCATTATGCGACTGGGCAAAGAGGCAACCGAGCGCGCCCAGGCGGTATCAACGGCCTTCCCAAGCATTGAGTCGGTCGAGTTCAACGTACAGTCCAACATCCGCGACCTCGACTTCTGGACCGACCTGGAATACTACGACCAGCAGTATCGGCGCTGGCACGACATGGGCGACGACCTGATGCCGACGCCGGGCTTTCTGGAAGCCTTGGGGCGGGTGGAAACACGCCTGCGTAACCAGAAACTCAGTACCCGGATAGCCGAGTGCTTTACCGTGCAGGTGCAACTGCTTGACCAGGGCAACATCAAGCGCGCCACCGGCAATCAGGAATTTAACGGCATCAGCAGCGAAGGGTTGCGCAAAGTGATCTTGTGCATGCTGTTCTTGTCGCTGTTTGAGTTGCTGCGCAAGGATGCCGACCTGCAAATTGTGATTCCCCTGGATGAGATACTGAAGCTGGCGGCAGAGAACTACGTGTCGCTGGTGCATTCCTTCAACGAGCGCGGCGCTGTGGCGCTCGCGGCTTTCCCCGGAGGCGCACCGGAGCTGCTCAGCCAGTTTGCCAACTGCTATGCACTCAAGGCGACCAGCAGGGGGATCGAGGTGCGCGAGTACACCAATCCGGTCGATGATGGCCTTGACGCACTGAACGATGCGCTCAGCCACTCCGACAGAAGAGGGCTTCCAGCATGAGCATCAATACTGAACTGCGTGACACCGTAGAGTCGTTATTGGATGGCCGGTTTATCTGTTATGTGTCAGCGCCAGACAGTTTTCGCCAGCTCAATGACCCGGCCTTTGCCCGCCAGGTATCCGAAGCGCTGGCGCCATTGGGACGCAGCCTGAGCTGCGTTGGGGAGGCTGATTCACCCGAGGCCTTTTTTGCCGCGATGATCAATCTGGACGATACCCGCGACCAGCAACATGCCAGGCGTTCACTGACCACAATCCGTGATCAGATTGCCCCCTGTATCGACTTCTTCCGCCTGCTCGATCAGGCCGGGGGTAACAATCTGTCTTTGGTCGCCGGGGGCGAGCTGCCCTTTGCCAAGTTGCTGGATGCCATCGAGAGCCATGAGCCCTACCGGGATCAACTGCGCGACCTGTCTGGCCTCAAGCTGTTTGACTCTTCGCGCAACGCCAAAGATAGCGGTGACCGACTCAATCGTGTCCTCAAGGTGATGCAGGATGAGGGCTATCTGGTCAGACGTGCCAGCGAGTCATCGGTGTATGTGTTCACCGGCAAGCTGGCTTACCTTCAGCAGATACTGGGCTGGTTGGCAGATCACCATGATTGCGCCATTGATGAGACCAACCACGATGGCGCCAGTAGTACGCAGGGAGGGCTGGGGCTTTGAAGGCTGAAGATTGGCGGCAACTGGGCAAGGCACTACAGGACAATGCCGAGCTGCTGGAAACACTCGCAAGCGCTGACGATACCGGGATTGGCGAGCCGGAATCCCTTGGCAAGTCCCTGGCCTGGCTGCTGAGCAAAGGGCTGATCGACTGTGACGCGCATACATTGCATATCGGCGGCTTGCTGCTCGACATAGGCGCGCAAATATCCATGCAAGGCTTTGAACGGGCTGCGCCTGACTTGCAGGAGACGCTGTATTCCATCCAGCAGCACTGCGAGGGCTATCTGGCGGCGAAGAAGGACAATGCCTCCGATGATATGGACCGTCACCAAAAGCGCCTTGGCCATACGGTAAGGCAGGTCACGCATCACTTGCGCGATGAGTATCTCTCTACCCGGCACTTCATTGAAGGCGGTATCGGCTATGCCAGTCGACCCAGTGAGCGCCTACGCGATATTCACCACGCCATTGAGCGCCTGCAACGCCTGCATCAAAAGGTACTGATGTTTTCCTACCGCGACCTGTCCAGGCTGGCGCAGGGCGATCGCACCATTGCCCGGTTGCTGGTGGGCACGCAGAACACATCCTTGCATGCGTCGATCCAGCGCCGACGCACCGACTTTTCCGGGCTGATTGATCGGCTCGACACCCTGAGCATGACCGTTCGTAAACGTAACCGCTTCCGGCAGGTAATGCAGGCCATCGAAGCGCACTTGCTGGCCGGTAACAGTCTTGATCTGCTGGCGCTGGCGGACAACCCGGATAACACACGGCATATCCCGGCACCGCGTTTAACGGTCGGCGGTCACTTGCCGACGCCTCAGCACGCCGGTCTGCACGTGGAAGAGATCGAGCGCTTCATGGCCAGCTTGCCAGCGCCACAAACGGGCCGGCAATCAAGCAGGGGGGACACGGATACCGAGGGCGCGGTCATCCATGCGGTGCCTGTCAGGACAACGGTCAGGGAATCAATGGATATACCCTTTGCCCGCGATCATTTGAAGGCCATGCTGGGCGCACTGGTTGCCAACGGACA
>JAWOGT010000261.1:0-5048 GCA_046496585.1 Halopseudomonas sp. | reverse complement strand
AACAGTACCCGAAAATGGAAGGTCGGCAGCTGATGATGGTCATCGCACCCAAGAAGAAAAAGTAACCTCCAGGGCATCGCCAGGCCTTGCGGTTATCTATTAACGCAATTTGCGGAGTAATTGAACATGGCTAAAGTAAAGATGAAGACCAAACGAGGTGCTGCAAAGCGCTTCAAGGCGACCGGCAACGGTCTCAAGCACAAGCATGCTTTCAAGAGCCACATCCTGACCAAGATGAGCACTAAGCGTAAGCGTCAACTTCGGGGTACTTCCGAGTTGCACCCTGCTGATGTGCAAAAAGTCGAGCGCATGTTGCGTCTCCGTTAAGTCTAGGTTGAGGATATAAAGAATGGCTCGTGTTAAGCGTGGTGTAATGGCGCGTAAGCGTCACAAGAAAATTCTGAAACTCGCCAAAGGCTACTACGGTGCGCGCTCGCGCGTATTCCGTGTTGCCAAGCAGGCGGTCATCAAGGCTGGTCAATATGCCTATCGTGACCGCAAGCAGCGCAAGCGTCAGTTCCGTGCTCTGTGGATCGCTCGTATCAATGCTGGTGCTCGTATCAACGGTATGTCCTACAGCCGTTTGATCGCTGGCCTGAAAAAAGCGTCCATCGAAATCGATCGTAAGGTTCTGGCCGATCTGGCTGTGAACGAAAAAGCGGCGTTTACCGCGATTGTCGAAAAAGCAAAGGCTAGTCTGGCTTAAGCCCTCGTTACGACAATCACCGGAGCCTGGCTCCGGTTGGCAACGTCATTAATAGGGGAAGAGCCTCACAGCTCTTCCCCTATTTTTGTTTCTGGAGTCTGTAAATGGAAAACCTTGACGCCCTGGTCTCCCAAGCCCTTGAAGCTATCGAGCAGGCAGCTGATGTCAATGCGCTGGAGCAGATCCGCGTGCAGTACCTGGGCAAGAAGGGCGAACTGACCCAGGTGATGAAGACCCTGGGTAATATCCCCAACGAAGAGCGCCCCAAAGTGGGTGCTATGGTCAACGAAGCCAAGGAAAAGGTTTCGGGCGAGCTCAACGCACGCAAAAACACCATGGAGGCAGCAGCCCTCGATCAGAAGCTCGCCGCCGAACGCATCGACGTCACTCTGCCGGGCCGTGGCCAGGTCAGTGGTGGATTGCATCCGGTCACGCGTACCATGGAGCGGATCGAACAGATATTTGCCCACGTCGGTTATACCGTCGAGGAAGGTCCTGAAGTCGAGGACGACTACCACAACTTTGAAGCTCTCAACATTCCCGGCCATCACCCGGCCCGGGCCATGCATGACACCTTCTATTTCAACGCCAACACCTTGCTGCGCACACACACCTCGCCGGTGCAGGTGCGGACTATGGAAAGCACGCAGCCGCCGATCCGGATCATTTGTCCGGGTCGTGTTTACCGCTGCGACTCGGATCAGACCCACTCGCCAATGTTCCACCAGGTCGAAGGTCTGCTGATCGACGAGGGCGTGAGCTTTGCTGATCTGAAAGGCACCATCGAGCAGTTCCTGCGCGAATTCTTCGAGGCCGATCTGGAAGTGCGTTTTCGCCCTTCGTTCTTCCCCTTTACCGAGCCATCCGCTGAGGTGGATATCCGCCGCACCGTGATCAAGAACGGCGAAGAAAAGGCCGAGTGGCTAGAAGTGCTGGGCTGCGGCATGGTGCATCCGGATGTGCTGCGCATGTCCGGCATTGACCCGGAAAAATACCAGGGGTTTGCCTTCGGTATGGGCGTCGAGCGCCTGACGATGCTGCGCTACGGCGTGGGCGATCTGCGCATCTTCTTTGACAACGATCTGCGTTTTCTCGAGCAGTTTCGCTGAGCGCCGCACCCGCAACCCTTTTGAGAGCAGGAACCAACAATGAAATTCAGTGAACAGTGGCTGCGCACCTGGGTGAACCCCAACGTCTCCCGGGACGAACTGGTCGCGCGCCTGTCCATGACCGGACTCGAAGTAGACAGTGTCACCCCGGCTGCCGGTGTGTTCAGCGGTGTCGTGGTGGGTGAGATCGTCAGTGCCGAGCAACACCCGGATGCCGACAAACTGCGGGTGTGCCTGGTCAGCAACGGCAGCGAACAGTTTCAGGTGGTTTGCGGTGCGCCCAATGCGCGCCCGGGCATCAAGATTCCCTTTGCCATGGTCGGCGCCGAGCTGGGCGACGATTTCCAGATCAAGAAGGCCAAGCTGCGCGGTGTGGAATCCTTCGGCATGCTCTGTTCTGCTGCCGAACTGAAACTCTCCGACGACCACGCGGGCCTTTACGAGCTGCCGTCCGATGCCCCCGCAGGGCAGAACCTGCGCGATTATTTAGGTCTGGATGACGCCATTATCGAAGTCGACCTGACCCCCAACCGTGGTGACTGCCTGTCGATTGCCGGCCTGGCCCGTGAAGTGGGCGCCAACTATGGCGAGGCGGTCACCGCCGTACAGATCGATGCCGTCGGCGCCGTGCATGAGGAAACCCGTCCGGTCGAGCTGCTGGCCCCCATGGCCTGTCCGCGCTATCTGGGCCGGGTGATCCGCAAGGTCGACCTGTCACGCCCAACGCCACTGTGGATGGTCGAGCGCCTGCGCCGCAGTGATATTCGCAGCATTGACGCGGTGGTGGATATCACCAACTACGTGATGCTCGAACTGGGTCAGCCACTACACGCATTCGACCTGGCCGAAATCAAGGGTGGCATCCGTGTACGCATGGCCGAGGAGGGCGAAAAGCTGGTGCTGCTTGACGGCCAGGAAATCACCCTGCGTGCTGACACGCTGGTCATCGCCGATCACCAGCGTCCACTGGCTATGGCCGGCATCATGGGTGGTGAACACAGCGGTGTCAGCGCAGGCACTCAGGACCTGTTCCTGGAAAGCGCCTTCTTCGACACCATTGCCATCGCCGGCAAAGCGCGTGGCTACAGCCTGCATACCGATTCATCGCATCGCTTCGAGCGCGGCGTTGATTGGCAATTGCAGCGCGATGCGATGGAACGTGCCACTGCACTGATTATCGAGATTGTCGGCGGCGAGCCTGGCCCAGTGATCGAATCGGTGAACGAAACAGCCTTGCCGACGCTGAAACAGATCACCCTGCGCAGCGAACGCATCAACCAGATGCTCGGTATGCAGATGAAAGCAGCAGACGTTGAGGCCTATCTCTCCGGTCTCGGGCTGTATATCACCGCCGATGGCGAGGGCCAATGGCGGGTTGATGTGCCCAGTTTTCGCTTTGATATCAGCATCGAAGTTGACCTGATCGAAGAACTCGCACGCCTGTACGGCTACAACCGCCTGCCGGTCAGCGCGCCCACCGCAGCACTGAACCTGAGCGCCAAGCCAGAAACCCTTGGCGAGCTGCCGGTGCTGCGCCGCTTGCTGGTGGCGCGCGGTTACCACGAAGCTATCACTTACAGCTTCGTCGAGCCCGGCTTGAACAAGCTGTTTGATCCTGACGTCGAGCCGCTGGCTTTGGCTAACCCGATCTCCGCTGATATGGCGGTAATGCGCACCTCCCTGTGGCCCGGCCTGAGCAAAGCCGTGCAATACAACCAGAATCGCCAGCAGGGCCGCGTGCGCCTGTTCGAAAGCGGCCAGCGCTTTGTGCCGCAGGCTAACGGCGAGCTGCTGCAGGAGCCGATGTTGTCCGGCGTCGCTTGCGCATCGCGGCTGCCGGAAGGCTGGGCCAACGGCAATGACAAGCTCGACTTTCATGACGTGAAGGGCGACGTCGAAGCCTTGCTGGGGCAGGGCGGCGCCGGCAATCAGTACCTGTTCGAGCCGGCCGCGCACCCGGCGCTGCACCCGGGCCAAAGCGCGCGCATCAGCCGTGACGGCGAGACGGTCGGGTGGCTGGGCGCGTTGCACCCGCAGTTGCTTACGCAGCTGGATATTCAGGGCCCGTTGTTCGTATTTGAGCTAACCTTAAGCAAGATCATTCAGGGTCGCCTGCCGAAATTCGCTGAACTGTCACGCTTCCCGGAAGTCAGAAGAGATGTGGCACTGGTCGTCGATAAATCGGTAGTGGCCGAACAATTGCTCGCTGATATCAGGATAAATGCAGGTGATGCTCTCAAAAACCTCAGGTTGTTTGACGTGTATGAGGGTAAAGGTATTGATCCGCATAGAAAAAGTCTGGCAATCGGCTTGACGTTACAGCATTCCTCGCGCACTCTTACTGATGATGAGGTGAACGCTATCATGGACAAGGTGCTGTCGTCCCTGGAGCAAAGGTTCCATGCCACACTAAGGAAATAGCCTATGGGGGCTCTGACAAAAGCAGAAATGGCAGAACGTCTCTACGAAGAACTTGGCTTCAACAAGCGTGAAGCCAAGGAACTGGTAGAACTGTTTTTCGAAGAGATTCGCAATGCCCTGGAAAGCAACGAGCAAGTCAAATTGTCCGGGTTCGGCAATTTTGATCTGCGCGACAAGCGCCAGCGGCCAGGCCGTAATCCCAAGACTGGTGAAGAAATTCCCATTACTGCCCGGCGTGTGGTCACTTTTCGCCCCGGACAAAAACTCAAAGCACGAGTAGAAGCATATGCTGGAACCCAGCCACAACGATGAACTACCGGTTATCCCTGGTAAACGTTACTTCACCATTGGTGAAGTAAGCGAGCTCTGCGCAGTCAAGCCCCACGTGCTGCGCTATTGGGAGCAGGAATTTCCGCAATTGTCACCGGTCAAACGGCGCGGCAACCGTCGTTATTACCAGCGCCAGGACGTGCTGATGATTCGTCAGATCCGTGCGCTGCTGTATGACCAGGGCTTCACCATCGGCGGTGCGCGCCAGCGTCTGTCCGGCGACGAAGCCAAGGAAGACGTCACCCATTACAAGCAATTGATCCGCCAGACCATTACTGAGCTGGAAGAAGTTCTGCAGGTTCTGCGCACCCACTGAATCTGCCTCACACCGAAAAAAAACTTTCTCATTTCAGATAGTTAATGTATTATGCGACCCGCTTCGACAGACAAAGTTGAAGCGACGTCGGGGCGTAGCGCAGCCTGGTAGCGCACTTGCATGGGGTGCAAGGGGTCGAGTGTTCGAATCACTCCGTCCCGACCAA
>JAWOGT010000194.1:0-12905 GCA_046496585.1 Halopseudomonas sp. | reverse complement strand
TTTTGCCGAGCAGATCGAACGCTCCGGCTTCACGTTTATCGGACCCAGCGCCGAGGTCATCCGCCTGATGGGCGACAAGGTCTCCGCCATTGCGGCGATGATCAAAGCCGGCGTGCCCACGGTTCCGGGCTCAGACGGTCCCTTGCCGGAGGATGAAACCGAATGCCTGGCGATCGGCCGGCGCGTCGGCTACCCGGTGATTATCAAGGCCTCTGGTGGTGGTGGCGGACGCGGCATGCGTGTTGTGCATGAGGAAGCCGAGCTGATCAAGTCCATCCACCTGACGCGCACCGAAGCCGGGGCTGCCTTTGGCAACCCGGTGGTGTATCTGGAAAAGTTTCTGACCAATCCGCGGCATGTGGAAGTCCAGGTGCTGTCTGACGGCCAGGGTCACGCAGTCCACCTGGGCGATCGTGACTGCTCCCTGCAGCGGCGCCACCAGAAGATCATCGAAGAAGCGCCCGCTCCGGGCATCGATGAAGAGGCCCGCGCCATGGTCCAGGCGCGCTGCGTCAAGGCCTGCATCGATTTGGGCTACCGCGGCGCCGGCACCTTCGAGTTTCTTTACGAAGATGGTGACTTCTTCTTTATCGAGATGAATACCCGTGTTCAGGTAGAGCATCCCGTATCGGAAATGGTCACCGGTATCGACATCGTCAAGGAGCAGATTCTGGTCGCTTCCGGTCAGCCGCTGAGCATCACCCAGGCTGACGTCGTCATTCGTGGCCACGCCATCGAGTGCCGGATCAATGCCGAAGACCCCAAGACCTTCATGCCCAGCCCCGGCACGGTGAGTTTCTTCCATGCACCGGGCGGCAACGGCGTCCGGGTAGACTCGCATCTGTACAGCGGCTACAAGGTACCGCCGAACTATGATTCGCTGGTCGGCAAACTCATCACCTACGGGGCCACGCGCGACGAGGCACTGGCGCGCATGCGCAACGCGCTGGACGAGCTGGTGGTGGACGGCATCAAGACCAACACACCGCTGCACCGGGAACTGGTCCGCGATCCAGGCTTCTGCAAGGGCGGCGTCAATATCCATTACCTGGAGCACAAGCTAGGGATCAAATAAGCCTGGCTGTACGTGTATGATCCATCCCACGGGAGCGGCCAGTTCGCTCCCGTGCTTTTTTGTTGCTTGAAGCTTGCCGCTTGAAGCCCGACTCCCGAGGAATGCCCATGCCCTGGCTGCAACTGCGTCTAGCGATCACCCCCGAACAGGCCGAGCCGCTGGAAGAGTCGCTGCTGGGTCTGGGTGCCGTCTCGGTGACCTTTATGGACGGTGAAGATCAGCCGATTTTCGAGCCCGACCTGGGCACTACCCCCCTCTGGTCGCACACCCATCTGTTGGCCCTGTTCGAAGCCGACACCGACGCTGCGCAGCTGCTGGACAATCTCGCGCGACTGTCAGCCAACCCCTTGCCGGAATATCAGCTGGAACAGATTGCCGACCAGGACTGGGAGCGCAGCTGGATGGAGCATTTCAAGCCCATGCGCTTTGGCCGGCGACTGTGGATCGTACCCAGTTGGCACGCTGCGCCAGAACCTGACGCGGTGAATCTGCTGCTGGATCCGGGCCTGGCCTTCGGCACCGGCACGCACCCAACGACAGCACTGTGCCTGGAATGGCTCGACGAACAGCAGCTGGAGGCGAAACAAGTCATCGATTTTGGCTGTGGCTCGGGCATTTTGGCGATTGCCAGCCTGTTGTTAGGCGCCGCCCAGGTGTGCGGCACTGACATCGATATTCAGGCGCTGGAAGCCTCTCGTGATAACGCCCAGCGCAATCAGATCGCCGATGAGCGCTTTATGCTTTATCTGCCTGAACAGATGCCACAGGAACCTGCAGACATTCTTGTTGCCAATATACTTGCAGGGCCTTTGGTCAGCCTTGCAGGCCAGTTGGCTAGTCTGGTCAAGCCCGGTGGGCTGATTGCCTTGTCCGGCATTCTTACTGAACAGACCGAGGACATCCTCGACGCGTACAGGCATGACTTTACCCTTGACCCTGTCGCCGAGCGCGATGGCTGGATTCGCGTCAGCGGGCGTCGCCACTTGGCGGCCTGAGCGGATTGCCGGCACATCAGCCATACAAAATAGCCAAAGCAAAACCTCTCAACCCCACAGCACAAGGAACAACGGTTAACCATGAGCGATATGCTGGTAGCGCAGTGCCCCCATTGTCAGACGCGTTTCAGGGTGTCCCAGGACCACCTGCAAGCGGCCGCCGGCAATGTGCGCTGCGGTGCCTGCCTCAAGGTGTTCAACGCCAGCCCCCAGGTCAATGCCAGCGGCACCGAGGCCTCAGCACCAGTGTCTGGCGCCGCCGCCGCGCAGGATCAGCAGGCAGTGCCCGCCGAGCCGAGCGCCAACCGTCAGGACAACCTACTGATTCACGATCATCTGCAGCTCGACGATCTTGACCTGGAAGCACTGGGACTGGACGAATCGATTCTCGAAGAAATCAATCCGGACGCCAGAACAATCCCCTCCAGCGCCGAGCTTTCCGCCAACGAGAGGACTGCTGACAGCGCCGGGGAGCAACTGCCGCCTCCAACTCCGGCCAGCCTCGAGCCTGCTACGCCAGCGCCGGACAATGTGACAGACAACGTGGCAGACAATGCGGCAGACACGCTAGCGACAGACGATCTGCTCGCCGACGATGCCGACGCCGACGTTGAACAATGGTTTCCCGACTTCCCGCGCAGGCCCTTGGCAGACACGCCGCCGGTCGCCGAGGTCAGCCAGGACAGCTGGAAACTGACCGAAGAGCAGATTGATCAGGCGTTCGAGTTCGACTCGGCCGCTGACGACCCCGATGTCTGGGATCGCGAGTTCCACCTGGACGACGACCTTGAGCCTACACCTGCGCCACCGACCCTCAGCCCAGAAGCACTGGACGATGCCGAGCTGCACGAGGTATTCAAGTCGGCAGCCAGCTCGGGCGATTTTGCCCAACGCCCCATACCAACCGCTGCACCACCACCCATAACACCAACGCCCCCAATAGCACCTGCTGCACCAGCACCACCACCAGTGCCACCACCAGTGCCACAGGCACCACAGGCACCAAGAGTGCCAACGGTGCGAACAATACTGACTGAACCCACCGAACCGACTCCGAGCATCGACAGCAGACAAGCCCCGTTCGGCCTTGACACGCGTGCGCCGATGCAGCCGTTGACCGCCCCGCCGCTTGACCATGGCATTTTCTTGCGTGATCAACCTGCTACGCGGCCCGCAGCCCCCAGGCAGCGCCCGCAAAAACCTGAAGACGACCCGTTCAGGGAGCCAGAACGGCCGCAACCAGGGCGCCGCGAACCTAGCCTGGGGGGCGGCCTTAGCCTCCCGGACCTGATTGACGAGCCACTCTTTATCGATCCGCGCCCGCTGGCGCGGCGGCCCCGGCGGCAGTGGCTGTGGGTGATGCTCAGCGCCATCGCCGCTCTGGCCTTGATCGGCCAGATAGCCGTGTACAACTTCGCCACATTGGTTCACGACGAGCGCACCCGGCCGATGATGGAGCAGCTGTGCTTTTTGGCCGGGTGTGAACTGCCTGCACGGGTCAGCATCGAGCTGATCCGCAGCAGTAACCTGGTGGTCCGTCCGCACCCCGACTTCCCCAACGCCTTGGCCATTGATGTAATCCTGTACAACCGCGCCGACTTTGCCCAACCCTTTCCAGTGCTGCGCATGACCTTCAGCGATGTGGGCGGTCGCGAACTGGGCAACAAACTGTTTCAGCCAGCCGAGTACCTCGGCGGCGAACTCGCCGGCGCAACCCTGATGCCGCCTCAGACACCCGTGCATGTCGGACTCAGCATGCTCAACCCGGGGCCGGAAGCGACCAGTTATAACCTGGATTTTCTCAGCCCCTGAACCGCCCGGCAGATCTGCTCAAAAATCATCCAGCTCAGCCTTTATATGGTCATCCAGAGCAGGTATCATGACTGCCCTTTTCACGTTACTTGACCCTGACTCCCTTGCGTCATTGCCCCCGACGCAGGCGCTGCGGGCGTGCCAGTGAACAGCCGTGATATCAGCAAGCACAGGGATGGACCAGGCCGTGACTCGTATCGGAATCTATCAACTCGCCAACCCAGTTATTCTCGCTCCCATGGCGGGTGTTACCGATCTGCCTTTTCGGCAACTCTGCCGCCGCCTGGGTGCCGGGCTGGTAGTGTCAGAGATGGTCACCAGCGACGTGCGCCTGTGGAACAGTCGCAAATCCCGCCAGCGGCTTGATCACACGGGTGAAAGCGAACCCCGTTCGGTTCAGATTGCTGGCGCGGATGCCGAGATGATGGCCGAAGCGGCGCGCATGAACGAGCAGCTCGGCGCGCAGATCATCGATATCAATATGGGCTGTCCGGCGAAAAAAGTCTGTAGCAAGGCCGCCGGCTCAGCGCTCATGCGCGACGAAAAGCTGGTGGGCGAGATACTCGAGGCCGTGGTCAATGCCGTCAATCTGCCGGTCACGCTGAAAATTCGTACCGGCTGGTCCGAGCAGCAGCGCAATGGACTGCAGATCGCTAAAATCGCCGAGCAATCAGGCATTCAGGCGCTCGCTGTGCATGGGCGCACCCGTAACCAGCTGTATACTGGCGAAGCCGAGTACGACAGCATCGCCGCGATCAAGCAGGCCATAGATATCCCGGTTTTTGCCAATGGCGATATCGACTCCCCGCAAAAGGCCCTGGCAGTCCTCCGGCATACCGGCGCAGATGCGGTGATGATCGGCCGCGCAGCCCAGGGTCGGCCCTGGATCTTCAACGAAATCAATCATTTCCTGAAAACCGGCGAGCTGCTAGCGGCTCCCACCCTGGATTGGCAGCGCGCAGTCCTGCAGGAGCATCTGCAGGCGCTGCACGCCTTCTATGGCGAGCACCAGGGTGTGCGGATTGCCCGTAAACATGTTGGCTGGTATTTGCACACCCTGCCCGGCGCGGAGGATTTTCGACGCCAATTCAATCGCCTGGAATGCGCCGAGCAGCAACGCCAAAGCATTCAGACATTTTTTACCCGCTTGCTGGAAGGAGACCTAGCGGCATGAGCCTTTTGAACGCCTCAGACACAACTGGAACAGAACCCGTGAGCGAACTCGCTGAAAAGAATCTAAATAGTGCCCCCGACAAGCTCAGCCAGAGTAGCCGCACCCTGCGCAACAGTGTTGAACAAGCGCTGAAGAACTACTTCGATCATCTGGATGGACAGGACGTTACCGATGTGTACGACATGGTGCTGTGCGAAGTAGAGGCTCCCTTGCTGGAAAGCGTGATGGAGCATGTCAAAGGCAACCAGACGCGCGCCTCCGAAATTCTCGGACTCAACCGCGGCACCCTGCGCAAAAAGCTCAAGCAATACGGATTACTCTGAGCCGACCTGTTAGCCCCCCCTGTTCCTGGCTTCTGGCCCGACATCGGAAGCTGCAAACTCTCTTTTACCTGATCTGGAATGAAGATGACCGACCACACCACCCGTCTGCCAATCCGTCGCGCGCTGATCAGCGTGTCCGACAAGACCGGCATCGTCGACTTTGCCCGCGAACTCAGCGCCCAGGGCGTAGCAATCCTGTCCACCGGCGGCACCTTCAAGCTCCTGCGTGAGCAAGGTATCGCCGCTGTAGAAGTAGCCGATTACACCGGTTTCCCGGAAATGATGGACGGCCGGGTCAAGACGCTACATCCGAAAATCCATGGCGGCATACTCGGGCGCCGGGATATCGACGGCCAGGTGATGCAGGAGCATGGCATCCAGCCGATCGACATGGTCGTGGTCAATCTCTATCCGTTTGCCGCTACCGTTGCCAAGCCGGGCTGCGAGCTGGCTGAGGCCATCGAGAATATCGACATCGGCGGCCCTACCATGGTCCGCTCGGCGGCGAAGAATCACCAGGATGTGGCCATTGTCGTCAACGCCAGCGACTATGCCAGTATTGCCGAGGCCCTCAAGCAAGGCGGGCTGACCTACGCCCAGCGCTTCGACCTGGCACTCAAGGCATTCGAGCACACGGCGGCCTATGACGGCATGATTGCCAACTACCTGGGTACTATTGACCAGCAGCGCGATACGCTGAGCAGTGCTGAACGCACGCGCTTCCCGCGCACGTTCAACACCCAGTTTATCAAGGCGCAGGATATGCGCTACGGCGAGAACCCGCATCAGGCCGCTGCCTTTTATCGCGAGGCTCATCCGACGGACGCCTGCATCGCCACTGCCGTGCAGTTGCAGGGCAAAGCGCTGTCGTACAATAACGTCGCCGATACCGACGCCGCCCTGGAATGCGTCAAGAGCTTCACCAAGCCGGCTTGTGTGATCGTCAAGCACGCCAATCCCTGTGGTGTTGCCGTGGTCCCGGAGAACCAGGGAGGCATTCGCCAGGCTTACGAACTGGCCTACGCTACCGACGCTGAATCGGCGTTTGGCGGGATCATTGCCTTCAACCGCGAGCTGGATGCGGCGACCGCCCAGGCTATCGTCGAGCGCCAGTTCGTTGAAGTGATCATCGCCCCGCGTATCAGCGCTGCTGCCCGCGAAGTGGTAAGCGCCAAAGCCAATGTACGCCTGCTCGAATGCGGCGAATGGGCCAGCGAGCGTCAGGCCGACTGGGACTTCAAACGCGTCAACGGCGGCTTACTGGTACAGAGCCGGGACATCGGCATGATTACCGAAGCCGACCTGAAGATCGTCACCCAACGCGCGCCCACAGAACAGGAAATACATGACCTGATTTTTGCCTGGAAAGTCGCCAAGTATGTCAAATCCAACGCCATTGTCTACGCCAGCCAGCGCCAGACCGTTGGCATTGGCGCTGGCCAGATGAGCCGGGTCAACTCCGCCCGTATCGCCGCCATCAAGGCCGAGCATGCCGGCTTGCAGATCAAGGGCGCCGTCATGGCCTCGGACGCCTTCTTCCCGTTCCGTGACGGCATAGATAACGCCGCAGCGAACGGTATCAGCGCGGTGATCCAGCCTGGCGGTTCCATGCGTGACGCCGAAGTCATCGCCGCGGCCGATGAAGCGGGTATGGCCATGGTATTGACCGGCATGCGGCATTTCAGACACTGATAGAGCAGCCAGCGGCACGCTACAAGCCTCAAGCGGTGCGCAACCGCTCTGGAGCTTGTAGCCAGACCCTCTGTGCATAGGAGATTGCATGAACGTTTTGATTATCGGTAGTGGCGGGCGTGAACACGCGCTGGCCTGGAAGGTCGCTCAGGATAGCAGAGTCGAGAAGGTGTTCGTCGCCCCTGGCAATGCCGGCACAGCCATCGAAGACAAGTGCGAGAACGTCGCCATTGACGTCCTCGAACTGGACCGATTGGCTGACTTTGCCCAAGCCAATGTCCAGCTGACTATTGTCGGTCCCGAAGCGCCCTTGGTCGCGGGCGTCGTCGATCTATTCCGCAGCCGTAACCTGCCCTGCTTCGGCCCGACCGCTGGCGCGGCGCAACTGGAAGGCTCCAAGGCCTTTACCAAGGACTTCCTCGCTCGCCACCAGATCCCGACCGCCGACTACCAGAATTTTACCGAAGTCGAGCCGGCATTGGCGTATCTGCAGAAAACCGGCGCACCTATTGTTATCAAGGCTGACGGCCTGGCCGCAGGCAAGGGTGTGATTGTTGCGATGACGCTGCCCGAAGCCGAGCATGCCGTGCGTGACATGCTCGCAGGCAATGCGTTCGGCGCCGCCGGCTCCAGGGTCGTGATCGAAGAGTTCCTCGATGGCGAGGAAGCCAGCTTTATCGTCATGGTCGATGGTGAGCATGTCCTGCCGATGGCGACCAGCCAGGATCACAAGCGCGTTGGCGATGGTGACACGGGCCCTAACACCGGCGGGATGGGCGCCTATTCCCCAGCCCCGGTGGTCACCGATGCCGTGCATCAGCGCGTGATGGATGAGGTCATCTGGCCCACCGTGCGCGGGATGGCTGCCGAGGGCAATATCTACACCGGCTTTCTGTATGCCGGCCTGATGATCGATACCCAGGGCAACCCCAAGGTGATCGAATTCAATTGCCGCTTTGGCGATCCGGAAACCCAACCGATCATGTTACGACTGCAATCGAGCCTGGTCGAACTGATCGAATCAGCCCTGGCTGGTCAGCTGGACCAGGTTGAAGCGCAGTGGGACACCCGGCCTAGCCTGGGTGTGGTAATTGCCGCGGGCGGATATCCGGCGGATTATGCCAAAGGCGATAGCATTGAAGGCCTCGATCAGGCAGTCAGCGCGCTTGGCAAGATTTTCCATGCGGGCACGACGCTGAAGGCTGGAGCCGTGGTCAGCAGTGGCGGTAGAGTGCTTTGCGCGACCGCGCTGGGCGAGAGCATCCGTGAGGCTCAGCAAAACGCTTACGCCTTGGCTAACAAGGTTAACTGGAAGGGCAGCTTTTTCCGCTCGGATATCGGTTATCGGGCCATCGCCAGAGAGCAGGGCTGAGCTGGGCTGCACTGAATAACCAGACCGGCGGGGGAAAGCCGCCCCTACGCAGACAGACTGGCCGGCCGAAACAGGCTTCAGGCCGGCCATTGCTTAGCGGCCCCAGCCGGCATTGAGCTATAATGCACTTCTTACCTGACGTCACTCGTCAATTGCCCATGGACAGGACACGCCGCACAGTGAAGCAAGCACGCTGGTTGATCCTCACCCTGCTGGCAGGGATCATTATGCTGATGACCCCTTGGGCAGCCGCCGCCGCATCGACTGCACCTGTCTCGGCGCCCACGCATTTCAGTCTGCTCGACACCGATGGCCAGCTGCAACTGACCGACATCATCTCCAACCGCTACGCCAATCGCTTCATTCCGAGCCCGCCCGGCGCACTCAAGCTGTCCGGCGCTGATACCGCGTTGTGGGTGAAAATGCCCATAACCCGTAGCGGTGCCCAACAGATACGCCTGGACAACCCGGGCATAGCGCATATCGATCTGTACCTGCTGCGCGGCAACGAGGTGGTCGCGAACTACCAGAGTGGCTCAGCCAGGCCCGCCGATCTGCGGCTGCTGCGCCAATCAGGCTTTGCCTTCCCCATCGAGGTTGACACCGGGGCCGCATACACCCTGTATTTGCGCCTGCAGAATGATTATCCGACTAGCGCCCAGCTGAGTGTCATGGACGCGCTGGAAGCGGCAACCCTGCATGGTGCCCATCAGGCACTGCAAGGGGTGCTGGTGGGCTTGTTGCTCGCGCTGGTACTCTATGGATTGCTGCATGGCAGCATCAACCGCGACCCTTTGCATCTGTTGCTTGCCTGCGCTGCATTGATCCTCTGCGTGGCAAATCTCGGTGCGATCAGTTGGATCGTCAGGCAGATACCGCTGCTGCTCGGCAATAGCGCCGAACTGCTCAGGCTGGCGGTGTACCCGTTACTGACGCCGCTGCTATTGTGCCTGCTGAGCGGACCCGATCTGCGTGCGCAGCGACCGCTGGTGCTGTCAATCGGCCTGGGCACCGCAGTCACGGCGCTGCTGGTCCTGGTGGCGGGCCTGGATTCTGCGCTGTTTGCCAGCCTCGCGGTAATCCTGCAGCTGGGTTTGCCGCTGATGATGATCAGCTTGCACGTGTTTGTCTGGCTGCGCAGGCAACCCACCAACAAGCCTTTCCTGGCCGGAGCACTGCTGTTGCTCGGCGCGTTTGTGGTCGGCTGGCTCGGCGACCAACGCACCTTCGGTGCTCATCTCGTCGATACACTGATATGGATGGCTATGGTGTGCTTTGCCTGGAGCCTGCACAACCGCGCCCAGCAACGCCTTGCACAGCGCGTCAGCCAGCGACAGACGCACGCTACCCGGCAGGCCGAGCGGCGTGCCAAATCAGAATTCCTTGGCCGTATCAGTCATGAGATCCGCACGCCGATGAATGGCGTTCTGGGCATGTCCGAGCTGCTTCTCGACACCCCACTCTCTGCCAAGCAGCGTGACTATGTTCAGACCATCCACGGCTCAGGCAATGATCTGCTTAACCTGATCAATGAAATTCTCGACATGTCGCGTCTCGAATCCGGCCAGATGACCCTGGAGTCTGTCCAGTTTGATTTGCACGCGTTGGTCAACGATTGCCTGGATATTTTCCGTAATCGCGTAGACAGTCAGGCAATCGAACTGATCAGCTTCGTGCATCCCGAGGTACCGCGCACCATCAATGGTGACCCTACCCGACTACGCCAGGTACTGATGAACTTGCTGGGTAACGCACTGCGCCTTACCGAGCAGGGTGAGATTCTGTTGATGGTCGGCGTCGAACCCCAAGGCACTGGCCAGCAATTGCGCTTCGCCGTGCAGGACTCCGGCAGCGCCCTGTCCGACCAGGCTCGCGACTGCTTGATCAAGGTGCGGCCAAAGTCCTCCAGGCTGCTCGATCAGGCCGATAGTAACGGTCATTTGGGGCTGCTTATCGCCAGCCAACTGATCCACATGATGGAAGGTCAGGCTGGCATCAAATACGCCTCGGAGCAGGGCAATTCAATCTGGTTCAGCCTGCCGCTGGACAAGACCCACGCCTTTATTGAACCCGACAGCGAAGGACGCTGCCTGATTGAACGGCGGGTGTTGATCGTCGATGACAACGCCACCTGTCGCAAGGTTCTGCAGCAACAGTGCAACGCCTGGGGCATGCAGGCACAGTGCGTAGCCGGTGGCAAGGAAGCGCTGGCGTTACTGCGCACCCAGGCACACCTGGGCAATCCCTTTGACATTCTACTGCTGGATCACTTCATGCCCGGCATGAGCGGATTGGAACTGGCCAGCCGCATCAAGGCTGATGCCGCCATCAGCAATCAATTACTGATGATCATGCTGACCGGACTAAGCCAGGCCCCGAGTCGCATCATTGCCCGTAACGCCGGGATTCGTCGCATACTCAGCAAGCCGGTGGCCGGCTATACGTTACGCACCACCTTGATTGACGAGTGGCTGCAGCACAGCCTGCAACATGCTGTCCCGCACCGCGATGCCGAACCTGAGTCGCCAGCAGCGACCGTGCCCAATGGCGGCTTCAGCGTGCTGGTTGCAGAAGACAACTCGATATCGACCAAAGTTATCCGCGGCATGCTTGGCAAGCTCAATATGCAGGTGGATTCAGTCCAGAACGGCCAGCAAGCCGTGCTGCAAGCACAGACAGGCGACTACGACCTGATTCTGATGGACTGCGAAATGCCTGAAATGGATGGTTTTACTGCAGCAGAGCTGATTCGGCAGTGGGAACGCGCCAGCGGCCGCCAGCCCGTTCCGATCATTGCACTTACCGCACACATCCTTCCCGAGCACCGTGAGCGCTCAAGGCTCGCCGGCATGAACGGCCACATAGCCAAGCCGGTCGAACTTGCGCAACTGCGGGATCAGCTGAATTTCTGGATCGCCCAGAAGCAGTAAGATCAAGCACAGCATCTGGCGGCCTGCTGCGCCGCTGCATCAGGCCATTACCCAGCAGAGAGACTGACCTCCTGCAAGGCCGTCAGCCAGAGGTTATTGCGACGATCGCCTGGTACTCGGGCGACCGGCTTTTTTGCGCGTGGTTTTCTTGCCCGCTACAGGCCGGCCTGCCGCAGGTTGGCCTACCCCAGGATGGCCTGCCGCAGCACCGGCTGCCGCAGCACCGGCTGCCGCAGGACGGCCAGCCCCACCCTGCGCCGATCCACTCTGGCGTGGTGGCAAACCCGTATGTTGAGTCAGCAGAGCGCCTTGACGCGGGCCTTTCGCTGGCGTCGACTGCTTTTTCCTGGCGCTGGCGTAACCTTCCACTGCGGGTTGATAGGTCGGGATCAGATGCTGCTTGCTATTCCCGATCAGATCACCGCGGCCCATCTCCTGCAACGCTTCTCGCAGCAGCGGCCAGTTCTTGGCATCGTGGTAGCGCAGGAAAGCCTTATGCAATCGCCGCTGGCGCTCACCCTTGACGCTGTTGACCGGCTCACTCTTGTAGGTCACTTTGCGCAGCGGATTCTTGCCCGAGTGGTACATGGCCGTCGCCGTCGCCATGGGCGAGGGGTAGAAAGCCTGCACCTGGTCGGCGCGAAAATCGTTGGTTTTCAGCCACAGGGCCAGATTCATCATGTCCTCATCCGAAGTACCCGGATGCGCGGCAATGAAATAGGGAATCAGATACTGCTTCTTGCCCGCCTCCTTGGTGTACTTCTCGAACAAGCGTTTGAAGGTATCGTAACTACCGATACCCGGCTTCATCATCCTGCTCAGCGGCCCTTGCTCAGTATGTTCCGGAGCAATCTTCAGGTAACCGCCCACGTGATGGGTAACCAGTTCCTTGACATACTCGGGAGATTGTACCGCCAGGTCATAGCGCAAACCCGAGGCGATAAGCACTTTCTTCACCCCTGGCAACTCGCGGGCCTTGCGATACAAGCCGACCAGCGACGAATGGTCGGTATTCAGGTTGTCACAGATGCCTGGATAGACACAGGAGGGCTTGCGGCACGCCGCTTCAATCTCGGGGGTCTTGCAGGCCAGGCGATACATGTTCGCGGTGGGGCCACCCAGATCGGAAATCACCCCGGTAAAGCCCGGCACCTTGTCACGGATCTCTTCGATTTCACGAATGATGGAGTCGTGCGAACGGTTCTGGATAATGCGCCCTTCATGCTCGGTAATAGAGCAGAAAGTACAGCCGCCAAAACAACCGCGCATGATATTCACCGAGAAACGGATCATCTCGTAGGCGGGGATCTTGGCGTCACCGTAGCTCGGGTGCGGTATCCGCGCATAGGGCAGACCGAACACGTAATCCATTTCCTCGGTGCTCAGCGGAATGGGCGGCGGGTTGAACCACACGTCTTTCTCGGCATGCCGTTGCACCAGTGCGCGGGCGTTGCCCGGATTGGTCTCCAGGTGCAACACGCGATTGGCGTGTGCGTAGAGCACCGGATCACTCTTGACCTTCTCGTAGGACG
>JAWOGT010000160.1:0-3133 GCA_046496585.1 Halopseudomonas sp. | reverse complement strand
GGATATCAAGGAAATAAAAGAATACCTGCCGCACCGTTACCCGTTTCTGCTGGTGGACAGGGTGCTCGAGCTGGATCTGGAAACTCGCCGTATTCGCGCCTACAAGAACGTGTCGGTCAATGAGCCTTTCTTCAATGGCCATTTTCCCGAGCATCCGATCATGCCGGGCGTGCTGATTATCGAAGCGATGGCGCAGGCCGCTGGCCTGCTGGGTTTCAAGATGATGAACCTGAAGCCCGAAGATGGCACCCTGTATTACTTTGTGGGCTCTGACAAGCTGCGGTTCCGCCAGCCAGTGGTGCCAGGTGATCAACTGCAGCTCGAAGCTCAGCATTTGAGCAATCGCCGCGGTATATGGAAGTTTGCTTGCCGGGCTACGGTCGATGGCAAGGAGGCCTGCTCAGGCGAAATTATCTGTGCGGAACACAAAATATGAGTCGAATTCATCCCCAGGCGATCGTTGATCCGTCCGCCCGGCTGGCTGAAGGCGTAGAAGTGGGGCCCTGGACCCTGATTGGGCCCGACGTTGAAATAGGTGCCGGGACAGTCGTCGGGCCGCATGTGGTGATTCGCGGGCCGACCAGCATTGGCCAGCACAACCGTATTTTCCAATTTTCCTCGGTCGGGGAAGATTGTCAGGACAAGAAGTACAACGGCGAGCGCACCAGGCTGGTGATCGGCGATCATAATGTGATTCGTGAAGGCTGCACACTGCACCGCGGCACTGTCCAGGATCGGGCTGTGACCACTATCGGCAGCCATAATCTGCTGATGGCCTATGTGCATGTTGCGCATGATTGCATCGTTGGCGATAACGTCATCATGGCCAACAACGCCACCATTGCCGGTCACGTGCGGGTCGGCGATGGTGCGATTCTGGGCGGTTACACGACGGTCCATCAGTTCTGTCATCTGGGCGCCTGGTCAATGAGCGCCGCCAACAGCGCGGTATTCAAGGATATCCCGGCCTATGTGATGGTCGGTGGTAATCCCGCCAGTGCCCGCGGCATGAACTTCGAGGGCATGCGTCGGCGCGGCTTCAGCCCGGAGTTGCTCGCTGCATTGCGGCGTGCTTACAAGGTCGTCTACCGCGAGAGCCTGACGCTGCAGGATGCGTTGAAAGCCCTGGAGGAGCCAGCCCTGCAGTTCCCGGAAGTGGCGCTGTATCGCGACTCCATCGTTGCCTCTACCCGTGGCATCACCCGCTAGTCATGTCCTTGCCTGCCCGCTCGGCCAGTAGCCCCCCCCTGTGTATTGCGCTGGTCGCCGGTGAAGCCTCGGGTGACACCCTGGGTGCAGGGCTGATCCGCGCCCTCAAACACCAGTATCCGGATGCACGCTTTATCGGCATTGGCGGTCCGCGCATGCTCGCCGCAGGCATGCACAGCCAGGTGCCGATGGAGCGCTTGTCGGTAATGGGCCTGGTGGAAGTACTGGGTCGCCTGCGTGAGCTCCTACGGATTCGCAAATCCCTGGTCGGTTATCTCAAATTGCAGCAGCCTGACGTGTTCATCGGTATCGACGCGCCGGACTTTACATTGAATGTAGAAAAGCAGCTGCGTGAGGCGGGTATTCCCACGGTTCACTATGTCAGCCCGTCAGTCTGGGCCTGGCGTGAAAAGCGTGTGTTGGGCATCCGCCAATCCACTGACCTGATGCTCACACTGTTCCCATTCGAGCAGGCGGTCTACCAGAAACATGGGGTGGCGGTACGCTGCGTCGGGCATACGCTGGCTGACCAGATTCCGCTGCAGCCAGACCGTGTGGCCGCCCGCGCCGTTCTGGGCCTGGATAGCCACGCCAGGGTCGTCGCCTTGATGCCAGGCAGCCGCAATGGCGAGCTGCGCAAGCTCGGCCTGCTGTTTCTGCACACCGCCGTCTGGTGCCTTGAGCGGCAGCCGCAGTTGCAGTTCATCATGCCCTGCGCCAATGCCGAGCGGCGCGCGCAGATGCAAGCGATTCTGGCCGAAAGCGGCATGTCCTTGCCCTTGACCTTGCTCGACGGCCAGGCGCATGAGGCACTGGCGGCCTGTGACGCCGTGTTGATCGCCTCCGGTACGGCCACCCTGGAAGCCATGCTGTTCAAACGGCCGATGGTCGTCGCCTATCGGATGGCAGGTCTGACCTTCAAGATTCTCAAGCGCCTGGTCAAGGTGGGGCATGTATCGCTGCCTAATCTGCTGGCCGGACGCGAAGTGGTGCCGGAATTCCTGCAAGATGCGGCGACGCCAGAAGCCATGGGTCAGGCGCTGCTGGAACGTCTGGGTCCGACCCAAGAAGCAGAGGCCACGCAGGCGACCTTTATGCAATTACATGAGCTGTTGCGGCGGAATGCCGATGAGTCGGCCGCTGAGGCCGTGATCGAGTTGATGCGCGAGAAGGGCAGGTTGCTATGACGCAGATGATAATCGACTGGTTGGTGCCCGATGGAGACGACTTGGTTGCCGGCGTCGACGAAGTCGGCCGTGGCCCGCTGTGCGGCTCGGTGGTGACTGCCGCCGTCATTCTTGACCCACTCCGGCCAATCGAGGGCTTGAACGATTCCAAGAAACTGACCGAGGCACGGCGTGAGGCCTTGTTCCCGATCATTCAGGAGCGTGCTTTGGCCTGGTGTATTGCACGGGCGGAAGTGGAAGAAATCGATCAGCTGAATATTCTGCACGCCACCATGCTGGCCATGCAGCGAGCGGTCGCCGGTCTGGCCATTCGTCCGGACCGGGTACTGGTCGACGGCAATCGCTGCCCGGTCTTGCCGATGCCCAGCGAACCGGTGATCAAGGGCGATTCCCGCGTTCCGGCCATCGCCGCGGCGTCGATTCTGGCCAAGGTGTTCCGTGATCGGGAGATGCAGGCGCTCGACCTGCTCTATCCAGGCTACGGCATTGCCCAGCACAAGGGTTATCCCACGCCGGTGCATTTGTCGGCTTTGCGTGAGTTGGGGGCCTCGGCGATTCATCGCCGGTCCTTTGCTCCGGTGCGTGATGCTTTGGCCCGTGGTTCGGTTGACCAGGTGGCACTGCGGGTTCGGAGTTAAACGGCCGTAGCTTGGCAGAGATTCCGAAAGACGCCGTGAATCCGTCCCTGGAGGCTTGGAGAAAACGTCCCTGTTTTCTACACTTTCTCCACTCTGCCT
>JAWOGT010000137.1:0-12805 GCA_046496585.1 Halopseudomonas sp. | reverse complement strand
CGGTAGTGTGCGCCGGTTCTCCGTCAAGCATGGTTGAGTAACACGCCAAGCTGGCCAAGAAACCGTTATCTTGTCCTGTGTTGGTGCTTGTGTAATCGGCCTTCTTAACTCAGGAGCAAGACCTTCGATGGCAAATGATCCCTCTTTAAATACCGGTGCAGAACCGGAAAAACCCGTCCTGGACGCTATCCCCGCGCCCTCGGGCGAGTCCACGCTGATTGATACCGATTACGTCATTGGTCAGGACAATATCAAAGGCCAGTTTTCCTTTGCGCTGGATATTCACGGCAAAGTCTTCAGTATTTCAGCCCTGACCATTATCGCCTTCGTGATCCTTACGCTGGCACTGCAAAACGAAGTAGAGCCCATCTTCAGCGCTATCCGTACTTGGTTGACCGGCAATCTGGCCTGGTTTTTTATTGGCGCCGCCAATGTGTTCGTGGTTCTGTGTCTGGTCCTGATTGTATCGCCGCTAGGCAAGGTGCGCCTGGGCGGTATGGATGCCAAGCCGGACCATTCCTACATGGGCTGGTTCAGCATGCTGTTCGCCGCTGGTATGGGCATCGGCTTGATGTTTTATGGTGTCTCCGAACCCATGTCGCATTTCTCGGCCTCCATGGGCGGTATGGCTATTGGCGAAGAAGGACTGCGCACCGACTGGGCGCCTTTGGCCGGTGCGGCGGGTGATGCCGAGGCGGCCGCGAGGCTAGGCATGGCTGCGACGATTTTCCATTGGGGTCTGCATCCCTGGGCGATTTATGCGATTGTCGCCTTGGCGCTGGCGCTGTTTTCATTCAACAAGGGACTGCCGCTGAGCATCCGCTCGATCTTCTATCCGATTCTGGGTGAACGGGTGTGGGGCTGGCCGGGTCACGTGATCGATATTCTTGCGGTGTTTGCCACGCTGTTTGGTCTGGCCACTTCACTGGGTATTGGCGCGGAACAAGCCGCCGGCGGGATAGATCAGCTGTTCGGTATTGCCGCCACGGATATGTCCAAGGTCTTACTGATCATCGGTATTACCGCCATTGCCCTGCTCTCGGTGCTGGCCGGTCTGGACAAGGGCGTAAAGCGCTTATCGCAGCTGAACATGGTGCTGGCGATCCTGCTGTTGGGCTTTGTTATCGTTGTTGGCCCGACCCTGGCGATTCTGACCGGCTTCTTCACCAATCTGGGTTCCTATCTGCAGCACCTGCCCGCCCTGTCGAATCCGATTGGTCGTGAAGATGCCAACTTCAGTCAGGGCTGGACGGCCTTTTACTGGGCCTGGTGGATCAGCTGGTCACCGTTTGTCGGCATGTTTATCGCCCGGGTCAGCCGTGGCCGTACCGTGCGCGAGTTTCTGATTGCGGTAACGCTGGTGCCTTCACTGGTATCGGTATTGTGGATGACCGCCTTTGGCGGTACCGGCATTGGTCAGTTCGTCAACGACGGCTTTACCGGCGTGCAGGATGCGGCGCTAGAGCTGCAGCTGTTTGCGATGCTCGGTGAGCTGCCGTTGGCGGAGATCACCTCGTTTATCGGTATCATCCTGGTGATCGTTTTCTTCATCACCTCTTCGGATTCCGGATCGCTGGTGATCGATACCATCACCGCCGGTGGCAAGGTCAATGCGCCGGTGCCGCAACGGGTGTTCTGGGTCATTATCGAGGGTGTGATCGCCATCGCGCTGCTGCTCGGTGGCGGCCTGGTAGCGTTGCAGGCCATGGCGGTGTCGACCGGTTTGCCCTTTACCATAGTGCTGCTGGTCGGCTGTATCTCGATCGTCAAGGGCTTGATGTCCGAACCCCGGTAAGCTCCAGAGCCGGGTAAATAAAAAGGCGCGACCTGCAAGGGTCGCGCCTTTTTCAGTTGTGCAGGTTCAGTCCCACAGCTCGCCGATGGCGATATCCGGGTGGTAGTGAGTGGCGACCTGCGCTTGCAACAGCTCGGCGGTCGCCAGTGCGTCGACCAGGGCGTGGTGTGCTTGGTAGTGCGGCAGCCCGTAACGCAGGCGGCTATCGGCCAGGCGGATTGAGGTGGGCTTGACGCCGCGCAAGCGGGCAAGCCAGCCTGGCTGGTTGGCACCCCGATGCAGCCGCGCTTCCAGCTCCATCGTATCAATCACCGGAAAATGCAGCTGTTCGCCGATAAAATAGCGCAGCGCCTCACTGAGAAAGCCACGCTCGATATTCCGGTAGTGCACTACCACCACCTTGCCCGCCAGGCTATCGAGCAAGGTACCCAGCAGTTCATCCAGCCCCGGTGCCGTGCTGACTTCGCTGTGGGTGATACGGTGTAGCGTGACCGACTTGCTGGTCAGCTCGGCAATCGGTTTGACCACATGGTAGCTGGCCTGTGCACAGCGAATGCGCTGCAGACTGAAGGGCGCCAGGCCGATGCTGACGATCGCGTTGCGCTGCGGATCAAGGCCGGTGGTCTCGATATCCATAGCGATCAGCGCGACCTCGCTCAATGGCGTGTCTGGCGCAACGGCGCCTGCCCGGTAAAAGCGCACCAGGCGCCCATCCTGGGCGGTGTTGGCCAGGTTGCTGAAGATCTTTTGCCAGTCTGGGCTGGCGGGGGAGGGCACGGGTTGTTTCATAGGGTGCGCATGGACTGCAGGGAGGGGTAACGGTAGCGCAGGTATTTTTGCGCATTATTCAGGACCTGGAAGGCTTCCTTGAGATTGTAGCGGTCGGCTGCAGGTATGGTTTCAGGTTGAATGTAGTTATTCGGTTCGCGGCCCTGCTCGATATCCCGCGCCTGATGACGGATGCGGACCATCGACAGAAACTCCAATGCATAGCGCAGTCGGCTGATCGCTTCGGGTGGCATCAGCCGCGTGGTGGCAATCGCGTCCAGGCGCTCGAAGGAATTCTGCGCCTTGGAGCCACAGGCCAGGCTGTGCACACGGATAAGGTCCGTGAGCGGCGCAGTGCCACGCCCCTTGAGGTTGATGATGTTCTTGTGCTCGCCATCCTGTTCCATCACGAAGGTGCGGAAAAAGCCCAACGGCGGAGTACGGTTCAGGGCATTACGTGCCAGGCTGGCGAGAAAGGGTTCACTGATACTGGCTTTGGCGGCGAGCAGATCTTTTAACGTTTCGGCCAGCTCGGATTCACCATAGACGCTGTCCAGATCGAAGAAAATCGAGCTGTTGAGCAGCGTTTCTGGATTGGGTCGCTCTATCCATTGGGTAAAGTACTGCTTCCATACCTGCAATGGCTGGCGCCACTTGGGATTGGTCGCCATGATCCCGCCTTTGCAGTAGCTATAGCCGCAGGCAGCCAGACCATCGCTGACAAAGGTCGCCAGTTTGAAAAAATACTCGTCATGCAATGTGGGGTTGAAGCGATCATCAAGGATCAGCGCGTTATCCTGATCGGTCACCACCAATTGCTCGTTGCGCGCCATGGAGCCGAGTGCCATATAGCAGTAAGGCACTGGCGGCGGACCCAGTTCGGCCTCGGCCAGCTCCAGCAAGCGCTGGCTAAAGCCCCGGCCAATGCCCGCCATGGTGCTGCCAATCATGTGCGCGGTGGCTTCATCGTTGGCCATGCGCACGAAGGTGGCGCGAATATCCGGCAACAAGGTCTGCAGCCCCGCAACGTCCTGTTTGTTGAAGATGTTGCTGACCAGATACAAACTGCTTTGCGATTCGAAGCGAATGATATCGGTCAGGTTGATCAGGCCAATCGGCCTTTTGCGATGGATCACCGGCAGGTGGTGGATATTGTTACGCAGCATGCACAGCATGGTATCGGACACCGAGTCCTCGGCCTGCACGGTGATCGGGTCAGGCGACATGACCTGGCTGATCGGGGTGTCCGCAGCGAGGCCCTGCGCGACCACGCGGGTGCGGAAATCCCGATCGGTAACAATACCGACCATGATCCCCGCCCCGGGGCCAGCGGCCGGCAGCGTGCCGTTGCCATCGACTACGGCCATGCTGTCGACGATGACCAGCGAAGATACGTTCTCCGCGGTCATCAGGCTGGCGGCGTCCCTGACCGAGGTGTGCGCCGGGACCATGATCGGCAGGCGGCTGATCAGCTTGCGGACCTTGAGCTGCATCAGTTCGCCAGCCTTGTTCTGGGTGTCCACGGCGGTTTTAAGGCGCGACTGGCCTTCCGCCTCAACAAAGTCGGCGAAGGTTTCGTGTTCCTCGCACAAACGGTCAAACAGGCTGGCTGGAATAAAATAGATCAGGCTGTCTTCGATGGCCCGTGCCGGAAAGCGTACCTTGTGGTTACGCAGCAGACCAAAGTGGCCAAAGATGTCGCCCTCGGTCAGGCGGTTGTAGAGTTCGCCATTGCGTCGGAATACGTCCACTGCGCCGCTGCGCAGGTAGTGCAGAAACTGAATGTCCTGATTGAACAGCAGGATGTCGGTGCCGGCCTTGAAGTAGCTGATCTCTACCTGGCGCGCTATCTCGCTGAGAACCTCTTCCGGCAAACTGTCGAACGGCGGAAAGTGGCTCAGGTTATCGCGTATTTCGATGATTTCAATATCCACGTTGGTCCGTCCGGTAGTCGTGTGGTTGCGTCTCAGCGGTTAGTTGCGCAACGGTTATGCCGCGCCGTGCTGGTCGAGCGGTACTGGGTGATTATGCACCAGGTTGCCGCAGACCTCATGGTTGGCCTGCGAGCACATTGCAATGGCCACCTGACCGGGTCGTCACCAACGCTTATCGGCTAGTGACTCGCGCAGTTGGAACAAAAACACTTGAACGTAGGCCTAAAACTGGGGTCGACCTAAGGGTTCACAGCAAAATTTTATAGGGCCCGTTATTAAGAGGAAGGAACATGATAAAAAGGGCAAGGTATTTAGCCGCTGGGCTGGGTTGCGCGTTGGCGCTCAGCTGGTCTGCGTCGCAGGCCCAAGCGCAAGGGCAGGTCGAATTGGTCGGCTTGAATGTGGCGGGGGCCGAGTTTACCAGTGGCCAGATACCCGGTAAGCATGGCACACACTATTTTTTCCCGCCGGAGCGCTATTTTGCAGAATGGCGGGAGAAGGGCATCAAGATGGTGCGCTTCCCGGTGAAATGGGAGCGCTTACAGGGCCGCTTGAACACGGAACTGGACCCAGTGTACAGCAATCTGGTCGACAAGATGCTGGATCAGGCAGCCGAGAATGACGTGAAAATCATCCTTGATGTGCATAACTATGCGCGCTACAAAGGCAACGTGATCGGTACTAAAGAAACACCGATTGCTGCCTACCGTGATCTGATGTCACGCATAGCCGAGCGCTGGCACGAGCATCCGGCGTTGTATGCCTACGACATCATGAATGAACCCTATGGCGCCGATGACAAATGGCCGCCAGCCGCGCAGGCGGGTATTGACGGTATACGCGAGCATGATATGCGCCGGCCGTTACTGATCGAAGGGACGTCCTGGTCCAGTGCTGCGCGCTGGCCGCGCTATGCTGATGCGCTGCTGGCGCTGGATGACCCTGCTGACAACCTGATTTTCTCCGCGCATGTGTATATTGATCCGGATGCCAGTGGCAGTTACAAGGAAGGACCCGGGAAAGATTTCGATCCTATGATCGGCGTCAGACGAGTCGAGCCTTTTGTTGGCTGGTTGAAAGAGCATGGAAAGCGCGGGCATATTGGCGAGTTCGGTGTTCCGGGAGATGACAAGCGCTGGCTGACCGCGATGGAGAATCTGCTGGTCTACTTGCAGGACAACTGCATACCCATGACCTACTGGGCGGCAGGCCCTTCCTGGGGTAACTACAAGCTATCGGTAGAGCCGCGCAAGGGCGTTGAAAAACCGCAATGGTCAGTCCTGCAGAAATATGTAGGGAAGGGTAACTGCAACGAGTACGGTCCGGGCTGAGGTTCAGTGCCGGGCGTTAGGGTCTTGAGGCAACCGCGCAAACAGACGGCGCAAACGTGCAAGGATCTTTCTCTTCAGAGACTGACCCTTGCGCAGCGCCACGCCCTTCAGGGCGGAATATTTGAGGCCTGGGATATACATCTGGTTGGTCGAGGTGCAATACACAGGCTTGTCGGACAGCCGCATGATCTCCAGTGCCTGTAACTCTTCGCTTTCGATGAACAGAACGGTCTGAAGTTGTTCCTTATAGATGCGCGCCTTGAAGCTATGATGTGCGTTCAGGCGCCGGCGTTCTGCCGCCGAAGGTAGGTCGAGCATATGCAGTTGGCCGTAAACCACGCCGTGCTGCGCAAGCCAGGCTTCGGTTTCCGGGCGGTACTTCTCCAGACGACTGGTAACCAGATGCGCTATCTGCACGGAGGGCAGAAAAAGTGGCCTGGCTTCTGCCAAAAAGGCGCGGTAGCGGGGGCCGTCGTCATTTTCCTCCACAGTCGGATCCACACAAAGCACACCGTCAATGTCCAGACAGGCTTGGGTTGTGTAGTAGTGGTGCATGATATTCCACTCGAACACGCGCGGCTTTTCGACTGTCTCAAAATACAGATCCACTTCACTGATATTCTGCTTCTTGGCGAACGCCACCATGGTCACCACCGTGCCGGGGTACACCTCGCGGATACTGGCTAGCGCTTCGCGCATCGAATTGCCGCTAGCGATGCTGTCGTCGACCAGTAATATCTGTTTGGCGTCCTGAGGTTTGGCCAGGTAGTGATGCTTATAGGTGCGCGTGTTCCCCCATTTGAGCTCGTCATTGCGGATAAAGGAATAGAGATCGGTCATTGGAAGATTAAGCTTTAGCGCAATGATGCTAGCCACCAGCATGCCGCTGCGAGGAATACCCACGATCAGATCGACACCCTGAGGCACCTTACTGGCGTGTTTGCTGGTCAAAAAAGATAGATCACTGATGCTACGATAATTCACGGGTGTTTTCTCTTGGCCTTTTTGGCAATAATAAATAGAAAGGACTGCGACGCCCGTGGTAACAGCTACGCCGCAGCGAGCTTCTAACCGCCAGCGGGTACCCGACCATAATTGTCGGCGAAGCGTACGATATCGTCTTCACCCAAATACGAGCCTGACTGAACCTCAATCAACTCCAAGGGGATCATTCCGGGATTTTCAAGCGAATGAACTTGGCCAATGGGGATATACGTGGACTGGTTCTCGGTCACCATATAGGTTTCCTCGCCGTTGGTGACCTGTGCAGTGCCACTCACAACAATCCAGTGCTCGGCGCGGTGATGATGCATCTGTACTGATAATTTCGCGCCTGGCTTTACGGTAATGCGTTTGACCTGATAGCGCTGGCCATAGTCGATGGAATCATAGACGCCCCATGGGCGATAGACTTCGCGATGATTGAGGTGCTCGCTACGCCCATCATGCTTCAGCTGGTCAACAATGCGCTTGACGTCCTGAGCCTGGCTGCGGTGCGCTACCAGGACCGCGTCCTTGGTTTCGACAATCACCAGGTCTTCCAGGCCGACGGTCGCCACCAGCCGATGGTCTGCGTGCACGTAGGTATTACGCGAGTCGTGGCTGATCACGTCACCCTTGAGGACATTGCCGTTATCGTCCTTCGGGCTGACATCCCACAGCGCGGACCAGGAGCCAATATCGCTCCAGCCAGCGTCCAACGGCACCATTATAGCATCCGCAGTGCGTTCCATCACGGCATAGTCGATGGAGTCGGAAGGGCAAGCCAAAAAGGCATCGTGATCCACGCGGGTGAAATGCATGTCCTGCTTGCAGTGGGCAATAGCCTTGCGGCAGGCGGAGAGGATATCCGGGCGGAATTTCTCCAGCTCTTCCAGATAACGGCTGGCGCGAAACATGAACATGCCGCTGTTCCAGAAGAAGTCGCCTGACGCGATGTAGTCCTTGGCTGTCTCGAAATCCGGTTTTTCAACAAAGCTCTGCACCTGATAGCCGCCGGTACTGCCATCAGACTGACCCTTCTGGATGTAGCCGTAGCCGGTTTCAGGGTGCGTGGGCACCACGCCGAAGCTGACAAGCTTGCCCGCTTCAGCGTAGGGTAGGGCGCTGTTGATACTGTGGTGGAACGCCGCTTTGTCTTCGACCAGGTGGTCCGCTGCCAGGATCAACAAGACGGGATCGTTATCGCCTTCCGAGGCCTGTAGCGCTGCCAGTGCTACAGCAGGAGCGGTATTGCGCCCCGCGGGTTCAAGCAGGATCGGCGAGCCTTCCATGCCCAGTTTGCGCAGTTGCTCGGCGGCCAGAAAACGGTGCTCTTCGTTGCAGATTAATCTGGGCAGGTCGGTGTCCAGACCGCTAAGCCGGACGATGGTCGACTGCAGCATGGACATGGAATCATCTGCCAGCGGCAGAAACTGTTTGGGGTTGAGCTGGCGTGACAGCGGCCAAAGCCGCGAGCCAGTCCCTCCCGACATTATAATCGGAATCATGTGTGTACTCCTTGGAAAGCGATTCGGTTGCAGGCTAGGTTCTGAGGTGTTTGATAAGGATGGGAATGAAATACCGCGCGTCATGCACGTAGCGGCCCAACAAGCGTTGAGGTTCGGCACCTATGCGGTGTAGCCATTCAAGACTCAGGTTCTGCATCCATTCCGGCGCGCGCTTGACGCTGCCAGCGAGAAAATTCAGTGAGCCGCCAACACAGAGTCCGACACCCATTGCCTGGCCTGTCTCGAGCACTCTGGAAGCAAGAATCTCCTGGGTGGGACAACCCAGGGCGAAGACCACCAGTTGGGCCGGATGCGTCACCACGAAGTCCAGACAGCGCTGGACCGCAGATTCATCTTTGATAAAGCCCATGGGCGGATAAGTATGATTAAAGGTGATACTCGGATACTTTCCCCGGAGCAGTGCCATGTTTTCCGCTTCGCAACCGACGACGGTAACCGTCCATTGGCGCGCTGCAGCGATCTCCATCAAGTCGCCAGTCAGGGTGCTGCCCGGTATGGCTTCAGCCGGCTTGACTTCGAACAGTCTGAGAATGGGTAACAGTACGCGGCTGTCGCAGATGCGGTGGCTGGCCATGGCGTAGGCACGGGTCAGATTCTGATCATGCTCCAACTGAACAATATGGTTCACGTTCGGCGTGACGATATAGCTGAATGGCTGCTCGCACGCGGGCAGTGTCTGGGTCAGGAGTTCTTCCTTGGAACCGGTATAAAAATCGACGTTAAAAGCTTCCATGACGATCTCCGCGATCAATTGGCAACCTTGCCCGGTTTCTCCTGTACAGAAAACTCAGGCAAGACGTTTTTCTAGAGCGGCTTTAAGGATTTTGCTATGTGTATGCAAAAAGTGTAGACCATAAAGTCCGTAGGCTTTCGGGGCTGTCAGCTTCAGGTACTGCAGGCGAATATCCACATCTTCTTTCAGTGCCGCGAAGCGCTGACGTTGGGATATGCCGGTGGTATCAAAAATGCACAGTGGCGTGCGCACATGCAGTATCTCGGTCTTGTCATCCAGTCCGGTTACAAACTCGATGATCATGCAGTAGTCGGCCGACAGCTTGTAATTCTGGCGGAAGCGAATCGTGCTTAAGTGCGTATTCTCGAAATACATCGCCTGGTGGCAGGAGGGCATGCCCAGCGAGATCTTGTTAATGTTCTTGCCATAGGCGGCAGTCAATTTGCCTTCGGCGTTTTCCAGGTAGTAGTCGCCATAGATGTACTTCGGTTGAACGGCAGCCTGTTCTGCGGCTTGGGCTACCTTTTCCAGTGACGCCTCATCATAAAATTGATCGCCGCTATTCATGAACAGGGTGTAGCCGGGCGTCTCGGTGGCTTTGACCAAGCCCTTGTTCATCGCATCGTAAATCCCTTTGTCTGCTTCCGAGACGATTTCGGCCAATGGCTCGTTCAATTGCGCTAGCCATTCGGCGCTGCCGTCGGTAGAGGCGCCGTCAATCACTAACCAGCGAAAATTCCGATATTTCTGGCGGACGATGCTCGCATAGGTCTTTTGCAGGCCCGCCAGATTATTCCAGGTAATGGTAACGATGCTGAAGTTGGTCATGGCGTAGCCCAGTTGCGTGATGGCGATATGATATTGGTCCCCTGCTCAGGAGCAGGGTTCCGTACCTTGGCGAAATAAATAAAACAAGCTGCAGCAACCCCCAGCGAGGCACCGCCGAACATGATGGCGTTGGATAGCATTATATTGAGCATGCCGAGCCAGAAGGACAGCTGGAAGGCCAGGAGCAGAACACCCTTATTCTTGCATTGGCGCATGATCCAAAGGTAACCAGCGTAGAAAATCAGCGCTACAAGGGGCGTCAGGAATCCGTAGCGGTAATACACGCCGACGATGCCGACATCCGACAGATAGAAATGCGGTCCGTACATGCCGGAAAAACCACCATGCCATTGCAGTGATAGAGCGCCCATGCCGATGTAGTAATTATCCCGCACCGCTTGCATGATGACCGACACGGTATTGTCGCGCACGCCCGGGCCACTGGTGGCTTCAAATAGCAGGGCGTTGAATCGATCGTATTGCTCGACATAAAACTCGGGCACCATGAAAAAGGACGCTACCAGAATGACCGCTGCCAGGGAGCCTACTTTTAGCAGTGAGCCAATACGATTTCGGAAAATCCACAGCGCGGCAATGACCCAGATCAGCATGGTCTGGCGTGTCTGGATGACGAACCAGAGGTAGGCGGCGAAGAACAGCAGCAATCCTACTCGTGTCACCGAGACCCGGTCACGCATGCTGTAGAGCAGCATGAATGCCGCCAGGGATACGTAACCCGATCCAATCCGGTAACGGTTGGGCCTGAGCAGTTCCGCGGTGCCGGGGTCCTTTTCATCTACCTGAAAAGAGATGCCGGTATTTTCCGGGATGATGCCGAAATAGTAGAGAAAGCCAACGATGGCGCAGAGTATCGCGGAGTACATGAAGTACTTTTCCACGTGCTTCTGCGTCGGGGCGGTCTTGATCAGAAAATACAATGTCGGGAAAAACGACAAATACAGCAGGCTGCGGCGTTCTTCGAGTATTCCATAGATCAGCGGCTGGCCATAATTGAGGTTGGCCAGAACAGCCGAGGTCAAGGGCAATACCCCGCCCAGGAAGAGTATCCACATGCTGGTCTTGGACTGGTAGACACGTTTCCACATGAACAGCAACATCCCTGCGGCTACCACGATACCGAACAGGTACAGTTCGCGCGTGAACGGTATTCCGGCTTTCTTGTCGTCGGTCAGGAAGAAAATACCCGAATTCATCAGAATCAGGATAAACAGCACATTCCTGTAAGCAAGCAGTTGTTTTAACAAGGTGCTCGTTCCCTCTTGGTGGACAATGTTCTGATGGATGAGTAAGAGTCCAGATAGGCTTTCGAGTTCATATGAACCTGATCAGACGTCGCCATGTCTTCTGGGGACCACCAGCGATACAGCGTGTGCTGGCCAACCGGGGGCGTGAGGCTATCCCCGGATTTCAGCTCGACCTGGTGGCCCAGCACGACATAGTGCGTGCTGGGCGCGCTGCTGTCCTGGCCAAATACGCTGTCATGATAAAAGTGCTCGTAGATACCCAGCAACCGAGCGCTGTTGCGCACAAAAATGGTGCCTAGCTCGGACTCGGTAATGCGTGCAAAAGCCTGGTCGAGACTCTCGTTTTTGTAGATACGCCCACCCGGCACAAACCAGGTGCCCTGGGCAGGGCGGTTGAGGCGCTGCCCGAGCAGAATTTCGCCATGGTGGTTGCTCACCAACAAATCAATCGATACCAGCGGGGTATTAGCCACCACGGTTCTGAAGGTATCGGTGTCAAGAAACATGCCTAGCTCCGTGCTTCATGCATATGTTCAACAAACCAACTATAGGCGTCTTGTAGCCCGGCCTCCAGGCCAATGTTGGCGACCCAGCCCAGCGATGCCAGTCGCGAAACGTCCATCAGTTTGCGCGGGGCGCCATCTGGCTTGCTGGCGTCAAAGCCCAGCTGGCCGTTAAACCCGGTAACCTTGGCAATGGTTTGCGCCAGCTCGGCGATGGTGCAGTCCTGGCCGGTGCCGACATTGATATGCGACAGCATCGGCTGGGTATGCGCCTGATAGGTCGGCGTATCCAGGTTCATCACATGCACGCTGGCGGCGGCCATGTCGTCGACATGCAGAAACTCGCGCATGGGTTTCCCGCTACCCCATATGATGACCTCGGCATCGCCGCGCAAGGTGGCTTCGTGGAAGCGGCGCAACAGTGCCGGTATCACGTGACTGTTTTCCGGATGATAATTGTCGCCAGGACCATACAGGTTGGTTGGCATCACACTGCGGTAATCACGCTGATATTGACGATTGTAGCTTTCGCAGAGCTTGATGCCGGCTATTTTGGCCAGGGCATAGGGCTCATTGGTAGGCTCCAGAGTGCCGGTCAGCAGTGCATCTTCCCGCATCGGCTGGTCTGCCAGTTTGGGATAGATGCAAGACGAGCCGAGGAACAGCAGTTTATGCACATCATTGGCATGTGCGGCCTGGATGATGTTGGCCTGAATCATCAGGTTCTGGTAAATGAATTCCGCCGGATAAACGTTGTTGGCATGGATGCCGCCAACCTTGGCCGCGGCCAGGTAGACCTGGTCGATAGCCTGTTCGCTGAAAAAGGCGTTTACCTCGGCCTGGCTCAGCAGATCCAGCGATTGACGGTCCCGGGTAATGATCTGCTCATAGCCCAGGTTCTCCAGCTGTCTGACAATCGCCGATCCCACCATGCCGCGATGCCCTGCTACAAACACGCGCTGATTACGTACCTCGGTCATGCTCAGCTCTCCACGGTCAGCGTGACGTCGTGGCCATGCTCTTTGAGCAGGGCATGACGCTGGGCGACCTTGAGATCTTCACGGACCATCTCGGCGCACATTTCCTGCACGGAGACCTCCGGTACCCAGCCCAGCTGCGCTTTGGCCTTGGAAGGATC
>JAWOGT010000153.1:0-6194 GCA_046496585.1 Halopseudomonas sp. | reverse complement strand
GTTCCTGCAGCAGGGTAAAACCGTCGCTGATGGCCCGGCCATCGGGCGGCTCGATAAAGGGGAAATCCTCAATCCGCCCGAGGCGCAAGTGCAGCATCTGCAGTATCACCGCCGCCAGATTGGTGCGCAGGATCTCCGGATCGGTAAATTCAGGCCGGGTATTAAAGTCCTCCTCGGCATACAGCCGCACGCAGATACCGGGGGCCACGCGCCCACAACGGCCCTTGCGCTGATTGGCACTGGCCTGGGAAATGGCTTCGACCGGCAAACGCTGCACTTTGGAGCGCGGGCTGTAGCGGCTGATGCGTGCTTCGCCCGGGTCAATCACATAGACGATACCGGGCACGGTCAGCGAAGTTTCCGCGACGTTGGTGGCCAGCACCACGCGACGTCCGGCATGCGAGGCGAAAATCTTCTGCTGCTCGGCGACCGACAAACGCGCGTAGAGCGGGAGTATTTCGGTATGCCGCAGATTGGCCTTGCGCAGGTAGTCGGCGGTATCGCGAATCTCCCGCTCGCCGGGCAGAAAGATCAGCGCATCACCCGGACCCTGGCCATTGGCACGCTCGTATTGTTCCAGCTCCTGCAGCGTAGCCAGAATGCCCTGATCAATGCTCAGGTCCTCTTCGACCTGGTTGCCCTCTTCATCCATTTGCGCGCTGAGCGGCCGATACCAGACATCCACCGGGTAAGCCCGACCTGAGACCTCAATCACCGGCGCGTTGTCGAAATGCTCGGAAAAACGCTGCAGATCAATGGTCGCCGAGGTGATGATGATCTTCAGATCCGGGCGTTGCGGCAGGATGGTTTTCAGGTAGCCGAGCAGAAAATCGATATTCAGGCTGCGTTCGTGGGCTTCATCGATGATCAGCGTGTCGTAGCGTTGCAGTAACTGATCGTGCTGGGTTTCGGCCAGCAGAATGCCGTCGGTCATCAGTTTGATCAGCGTGCTGTCCTTGCTCTGATCGGTAAAGCGCACCTGAAAGCCGACCAGTTCGCCCAGCGGCGTGCCGATTTCATCCGCCACCCGGCTGGCGACGCTACGTGCCGCCAGGCGGCGCGGCTGGGTATGCCCGATCAAGCCGTGGCTACCGCGTCCCAGTTCCAGGCAGATCTTGGGAATCTGCGTGGTTTTGCCCGAGCCGGTCTCACCGGCAATCACCACCACCTGATGCTCGGCGATCGCTGCACGGATCTGCTCGCGGCGTTCGGCGATCGGCAACTGGTCGTCGTAACGCATCGGCGGAATGCTCGCGCGGCGCGCTTCGACCCGCGCGCAGGAGCGGCTGAAGCGTGCCTGCCACTGGGCCTGGCGCGGCGCTTCGGGCTGCTTGCCGAGACTCGCAAGCTGGCGTTGAAGGCGGGCGCGATCGCTGGCCATGGCCAGGTCAAGGTTGGCGGCAGGGGTATGAAAATCAGTCATCAATTGGGCTCTGAAGAAAACAAAAACCCCGCCAGTGCATGGCGCTGGCGGGGTTGTATTGTCGCAGATTTGCTCTGCGCTTTGCTGCTAGTTAATGCGTACTGGTCGTGACTGTTACGCCTTGGCCCGCTTCTTCAGCTCTTCATCGCGCAGTTCGCGACGCAGGATCTTGCCGACGTTGGTGGTCGGCAGAGCATCGCGGAACTCGACGTACTTGGGCACCTTGTAGGCGGTCAGGCTGTCGCGCATCTGCGCCTTGACCTGCTCGGCACTCAGCTCGGCACCCGGCGCCTTGACCAAAAACACCTTGATCGCCTCGCCGGACTTTTCATCCGGAACGCCGACGGCGGCACACTGGGTCACGCCCGGAATCGCAGCCATGACATCTTCCAGCTCGTTCGGATAAACGTTGAAGCCGGAGACAATAATCATGTCTTTCTTGCGATCAACGATCTTCAGGAAACCGTCGGCCTGGATGATGGCGATGTCACCGGTCTTCAACCAGCCTTCGGCGTCGAGCATTTCATCGGTGGCGTCCTGACGCTGCCAGTACCCCTTCATCACCTGCGGGCCTTTTACACACAACTCGCCACGTTCACCCAGCGCCACTTCATTGCCGTCATCGTCGATGACCTTGCACAGGGTAGACGGCACGGGAATGCCGATGGTACCCAGCTGAATCGCGGCGATCGGATTGACCGTGGCCAGCGGGCTGGTTTCGGTCATGCCGTAGCCTTCGCACACCTGGCAACCGGTGACTTTTTCCCAGCGCTCAGCCGTAGCCTGTTGCAGGGCCATACCGCCGGACAAGGTGACCTTGAACTGGCTGAAATCGAGCCCGCGGAAGACTTCGTCGTTGCACAGCGCGACAAACAGCGTATTCAAACCGACAAAGCCGGTGAAGCGCACCTTGGTCAGCTCTTTGACGAAAGCCGGAATATCGCGCGGGTTGGTGATCAGAATGTTGTGGTTGCCACTGATCATCATCGCCATGCAATGGAAGGTAAAGGCGTAGATGTGGTACAGCGGCAACGGGCAGATCAATACCTCCTCCCCATCCTTGATAACGTTACCCATCATCGCCTTGGCCTGCAGCATGTTGGCGACCAGATTACGGTGGGTGAGCATCGCACCTTTGGCTACGCCCGTGGTGCCGCCCGTGTACTGCAGCACCGCGACGTCTTCGCTGCCCGGGGTGGCTTCGGTAAAGCTTTGCCCTTTACCCTTGGCCAGCGCATCGTTGAACTTGATCGCGCCGGGAATATTGAACGACGGAACCATCTTTTTCACGTGCTTGACCACAGTGTTGATCAACAAACGCTTGAGCGGCGGCAGCATGTCGCCTACTTCGGTCACGATGACTTGCTTAACGCCGGTTTTAGGCACCACCTGCTCGGCCAAATGGGCCATGTTAGCCAGGCAGATCAACAGCTTGGCGCCGGAATCATTAAACTGGTGTTCCATCTCGCGCGGGGTGTACAGCGGGTTGGTATTGACCACCACATAACCCGCGCGCATGGCACCAAAGACGGCAACGGGATACTGCAACACGTTGGGCATTTGAATCGCCACACGGTCACCTGGCTGCAGGCCACTGTGCTTTTGCAGGTAGGCGGCGAAGTCGCCGGACAGTGTGTACATCTCACCGTAGGTGATGGTCTTGCCGAGGTTAGTAAAGGCGGGCTTGTCTGCAAAGCGCTGGCAGGATTCCTTCAATACGGCAAGGATATTGGGATATTGATCCGGATTGATCTCGCTGGGAATGTCTGCTGGGTATTTGTCTTTCCAGAAATTTTCAAGCATGGATGCCTGCTCCTGAACTAGTCGGCCACACGCGCCGATTCTCTCTTGTGGGTTATAGAGGCTAACCCGAAAACGCCTGAAAAGCGCGTTTAGGGTGCTTCCTGCACTGAACTGGACTTATCGACGGAAATGATGAAAGAAAACAACATTTAAGTCGAAAAGTGGTCGAAGACTAGCAGTTTTTGCCAGATCAGACCAGTACAGCCATTGCGCGCCATGAAGTGAGCTTTAGCAACCAATTCGGCCGCAGCAATCCATGCGCGAGGGGGAAGCAGCCCGGCGGAAAACCGCCGAGTTGCGTGCTGGCAAGGCCAGTCAGGGGTATTGAGGCGACTTATTTATCCCGCAGTTCACGCCGGAGAATCTTGCCCACCGGGGTCATCGGCAACGAATCGCGGAGTTCATAGTGCTTGGGAACTTTGTAGCCGGTAAAGTTGGCGCGGCAATACGCCTTGAGCTCATCAATACTCAGGTCATCCACGTTGGGGACAACGAACAGCTTGACCGCCTCGCCGGACTTCTCGTCAGGGACACCGATCGCCGCCGCGCTGGCAACCTTCGGATGCGCGGAAACCACGTCTTCAATCTCGTTCGGATAAACGTTGAAGCCCGAAACGATGATCAGATCCTTGATGCGATCGACGATGGACACAAAGCCGTCTTCGTCAATCACCGCCACATCGCCGGTTTTCAACCAGCCTTCAGTATCCAGCATTTCTGCGGTCGCATCGTCGCGCTGCCAATAGCCTTTCATGACCTGCGGGCCCTTCACGCACAACTCACCACGCTCGCCAATCGGCAACTCGCTGCCGTCTTCGCCAATCACCTTGATCGCCGTACCCGGCACGGGCAGGCCGACGCTACCCAGGCGCGCCAAGCCACCGCCAGGGCTGGAGCACACCACTGGCGAGCACTCGGTCAAGCCGTAGCCTTCACCAATCAGGCTGCCGGTCTTGCTTTCCCAACGCTCAGCCGTGGCCTTGACCAGGGCCGTGCCGCCGGAGGTGGTGCCCTTGAGATGAGAGAAGTCGATATCGGTAAATTCGGGGTGTTCCATCAAGGCCACAAACAGCGTATTAAGGCCGACCATGGAGGAGAACTTCCACTTCTTCAGTTCTTTGACGAAGCCGGGAATATCCCGAGGATTGGTGATCAGCACGTTGTGGTAACCGGCCAGCATCATGCACATGCAGTTCGCGGTGAAGGCGAAGATATGGTACAGCGGCAACGGGCAGATCACGATCTCGCTGCCGTCGCTCATGATCTTCTGACCATGCTCGTCCAGCTGCTGCATGTTGGCATACACCTGCAGCATGTTCGCCACCAGGTTGCCATGGGTGAGCATCGCGCCCTTGGATGGGCCGGTAGTACCCCCGGTGTATTGCAGAACGGCGATATCATCCAGGGTTTTGCTGACCGGCTTGGGCGTCTTGCCTTTGCTGGCCTTGAGCGCCGCCTTGAAAGACACCGCCTGGGGCAAATTGAACGACGGAACCATCTTCTTTACGCGTTTGACCACGGTATTGACCAGCAAGCCCTTGAGCCCAGGCAGCATATCGCCCATGCGCGCTTCAAACAGGTATTTCAGCTCGGTATCGGGCAGCACTTCCTCCACCAGATGGCCAAACATGTTCAAATAGATCAATGCCTTGGCACCGGAATCCTTGAACTGGTGGCGCATTTCCCGCGCGGTGTACAGCGGGTTGGTATTGACCACAATCAGACCGGCGCGGATAGCGCCAAATACGGCGACGGGAAACTGCAATATATTGGGCATCTGGATGGCAATGCGGTCACCGGGCTGCAGATCAGTTTCAGTCTGCAGGTAGCTGGCAAAATTGCCCGACAGGCGATCCAGCTCTCCATAAGTAAGGGTGGTATCCATGTTGGTAAAGGCTGGCCGATCTGCAAACTTTTTGCAGGAACGCTCGAACACATCACCAATTGAGCTGTATTGCGTCAGATCAATCTCGTTAGGCACACCGGCTGGGCGTTTGTCATTCCAGAATACTGCTTCCATAATTGTCGTCCTCTTTCCCCATAACATTTAACCAAGATGCAAGCTGTTTAGCGCCTCGGTACTCTTGTTCCAGCAGACCGCCCTTCTCGCCAGTGGGCTTGTGCTGCGGTTCACGTCTATGCGTAACTCGTGAAAATAGCAGCATTGCCTGGAAATACACAATGCTGTTCAGTTTCATTCGGTTTGTGAATAAGGAGAATAACAAGAATGACTTACCAAACCCGTAAACTGCTCGGTGAGGATCAATACCCGCTGGTCTTGCATGAATGGCAAACGCAGAACCAGCCCGTCAAGGCCGTGCTGTTGATCAGCCATGGCATGGCCGAACATGCTGCGCGCTATGCTCGGCTAGCGCAGCAGTTGAACGCCCAGGGTTATTGCGTAGCGGCGCTGGACCAACGTGGTCATGGCCAGAGCACTGATGATCGCCGCGTTGGGCACTTCGCTGACCAGCACGGTTGGCGCAAGGTAACCACCGATATCGATCTGCTGGTGCGCGAAGGTCAGGCCTTGGCACCGGGCAAACCGGTGTTTCTGCTTGGCCACAGCATGGGCTCTTATATAGTGCAGGGCTTTTTGACCCGCTACCGCGCCGATCTGGCGGGCGTTGTGCTGAGTGGCAGCAACGCGCACCCGTCGGCACTCAGCCGCTTTGGGCGCGCAGCCGCCACACTGGAAGGCCGACTCCGTGGCGCTGACCAGCCGGCGCTGGCCATGGCCAAACTCAGCTTCGGCCAGTTCAACAAGGCTTTCCGACCTGCCCGTACCGACTTCGATTGGTTGAGCCGTGATAGCGCCGAGGTCGATCGTTACATCGCTGATCCACTGTGTGGTTTCAGCTGTACCGCAAAGCTCTGGCAGGATCTGTTTGGCGGGCTGCTCCAGATCGCCGACTCCCGCGAGCTCAGACGCATCCCCTCCACGCTACCCGTACTGATCATGGGCGGC
>JAWOGT010000068.1:0-4314 GCA_046496585.1 Halopseudomonas sp. | reverse complement strand
CGACCAGTGCCTGGGCTGCGGCCGCGTGATGGCTGAGATTCTCGAGTGGGCGGCGGCCAGTGACGGACGTCAGCAGCAGATCGTCAGCGCTGCGCGGCAGCGACTGGCGCCGCGCCTCAATCCCTGAGCGCCTGCATGGCGGCGTTGAGTGCGTCTTCGAGTTGCTGCCGGTAACGCAGATACTGCACGGTTTGCATGCTGCCGGCCGGGTCAAGCGCCGAGAGATCCAGGTCGGTGATGTAGCAGGGGTAATCCTCATGGCTGCGGCGCTTGTTCAGGATGTGCCGGGCGACTTCGCTGTACAGCTGCGTACCGTATTCCAGTTCGGAAAACTCCCGCTGATTACAGAAAATGCTCACCTTGAGGTGCTGGCCTGCGTCCGGCTCGGCAATCGCCTGGACCGCGTAGTAGTCTGCCTCCACGCCGTGGGCAGGCAGGCTTTGCTGCTCCAGGCGCAAGCTTCGACCCTGGCTGGCCGCCAGTATCGCCGACACTTGGATGGGCGCTTCGCGCAGGCTGCTTTCCAGGCTCAAGTTGACCTGCCGGCGTAAGCGTACGCTATGCAGAAAGCGCAACAGGGGCAGCAACAAGGTTCGCTCGTCACGGAAACGCTTGCGATGGCTCCATACCGAGCCCAGCTCATCCAGCACGGTAATCTCCGCCTGACGCTGGGGCAGCACACGGTAGAACACCTGAATGCGCCCGGCCTTAGCCTGCTGCAGCACCATCGCCAGATCCTGGCCCTGCAACGCGTAACGGTCCAGCACCAGGGCGCTGGCGTCGGGTCGGTTGTTGCCCAGGTAGCGCGCCAGCCGTTGCCGGTTGGCGATCTGGGTGATGGCGATACGATTGCCCTTGCGCTCGAGCACCTGATAGCTGTTCTGCACCTGCAACAGGAAGCGCGCGGGTGGCTCGCAGAGCAACTCCCGCGTGGCATCGCGGAACAGCTGCTCGACGCGCGCGGCAATAGCGCTGGAGCGGTTGCGGCAGAAGCAGGCGACATTCAGCTGCGGCAGCCGCTGGTGCTCGTGGCCCTTGTTCAGATAATCGCAGAGCGCCTGAATGCAAGCCTGTTCACCTTCAAAGCGGGTGACCAGCAGCTCGTTCCAGCTGTTCAGGGTGATCTGGTCAATACTCAGAATCAGATTGTCACGCAGCCCGGAATAACCCAGCGCATCGGTATGCGTACTGATCAGGTGCAGGTTCTTCTGGCTGCTGCCGGGCAGCGGGTCAAGCCCGGCGTTGATCAGCAGCAGACTCTGGCACGGCTGGCTGGCGCGGGACAGGGCATCTTCGGTCAGCGCAGGCAGCGGTAGCGGGAAGTTGTGCCGAAGCGTGGATAACAGGTTACCCAGTTCGAATTCGCTCAGGGCGCTGTCGCCAGGGTGTATGGCGACCCGTGTCGCCCGGTCGACCAGGCCGTTACGGTAGGCCCAGGCCAGCAGTTCGAGCAGTTGCCGGTTGCGCTTGAGCGGCGCGTGATCGCCCAGCTCCTGCAGGTTCAGGCTGCCGCGGTACAAGCTCCAGTGCGCCTGGCGGTCTTCCCCGCCGGGCCGCTGCGCCAGCGTCAACAATGGCTCGTTCAGATCCGGGGCAATCCCTGGGTTGACCACCTCGACCTTGCCGGCTTTACGCTCGAAAGCGGCATACAGGCGGCGGCCGAGCAGCGACAGGTCACGGCTGTTGACCTGATTGATGATCTTCTGGCTGCGCGCGAACTGGGACAGGAAGCGGTAGCTGTGGGTCAGCGCGCTGACCAATTGCAAACGCTCCTGGGCTGCCTCCCTGACCCGCCACAGCTGGCGGTTATCCATCTGTTGCAGTTGCCGCGTATCCCAGTGCCACTCGGCAACCAGCTTTTCCATCAGGCTGCGTTTCCAGCTGCGCGTGCCGCTGCGGCGGCTCAGCGGCACGTCAGCCTTGATGTAGAAACAGCGGCGCACCAATTCCAGCCGTTCAGGCTCTTCGCGCTTGAGCAGATAGGCCTCGATACGCCGGTAGAGCATGACATAGGGATCAAGCTCGTCGAGATCCAGGCGGTTGGCATAGACCTCGCGCTTGAACGCCAGGCTCAGGCAGTGCACCCCGGGGTGCTCGCTGGCGTAGACCTCGGTGAGCAACAGCTTGAGTACCGATTTATAGGGCGACTCTATACCTTTGAACAGCTGCCAGAGCCCGGCACCGACATACTCGCCGGCCGGAATCTGCGCCATGTGCCCGAGGTCCAGGCTGTCCTGCTGACGGATAAAGCGTCTGTCGATCAATCGCCGTATGTAGCTGGGGTAGTCCTGCTCTTCGCTGGCGGGGACCAGCCACCAGAGCGGGAAGCGGCCGCCGATCAATATGGCTGTGCGATAAAACTCGTCGAGCAGCAGATAGTGTTGGGTGCTGCCGCAATCTTCGCTAGACAGCGCGTTGTAGCGGTCACCCAGGCTGAAGGTGGCGGGGTTGACCAGGTGGAAATGCGCTTCACTGCCCTGGGTGGCAGCCCAGTCGCTGATCAGTTGACACTTGCTGGACAGTTCCGCAATGGCCGGGGCGCTCAGGTCCGGAGTATGGCAGACCCAGATATCCAGATCGCTCTGCTCCGATTGGGCAATGGTACCGCCACTGCCCATCAGGTACAGCGCCTGAATGTCCGGGGTAAAGCCGGCGGGATGGCGGCGATAGCTGAAGCTGCGCGTCAGTGCCTGGGCACCGAGCAGGGTCTGCGCATCGGGGCTGTATTCGGGCAAGCCATGGGGTGTGTGGCGCGATACGTAGCCGGGCAGCAACGGATGGTTCACATCGAACAGCAGGGGTATCAGTTGCAATACCGTATATTGACGTGAGGCAAGCGCCTGCAACACGCGCTGCAAGCGACTGTGATTGATCCCCATGAAACGGTTGCGCAGGGTGGTCAGCGCCTTGCGGTCAATGCCCTCTTCGAGCTGGAACTGAATTTCCCCGCGCTGGGCCATAAACGGCTATTTGAACCTCACTCGGCGCGCAGAATCGTCAGCAGCGCCTGGCTGTGTTCGGCCGCATCCAGCCCCAGGCTGGTCAGATAGCCACCGTCTGGCAAGGTAGTCAGTCCGCGCTCATGCAGGCGGCTGGCCGCTGCAATGACGTCGGCCGAGGCTTCATGCTGATGAATCTTCAGCCCTTCCAGGGAGCTGGCCAGGTTGAACTTGTTCAACAGGTTGATTTCGGCAATTTCTTCCGGTGTCAGCATAATGGGCAGTTCCTTTCTCAGGTGTCGTCTGCGCAGTCTAGCGCTAAACCCGGCGCAAAAGCATAGGGTTTCTCGTCTATTTGTTGTATTGGCCCAGGCATTCAGCGAGCTTATGCCGCTGGAAATTTCGCCGGTACCGGGCTACAACAACAGCACACAAGAATAACCCGCTCTGGAGAGTCTCTTTATGCTTAAGCTTCATGGTTTTGCCGTCAGCAATTATTTCAATATGGTCAAACTGGCGCTGTTGGAAAAGGGCGTGGATTTTGAGGTTAACGTGGTTCACGGCAGCCAGGAGCCTGAATTCCTGGCGATGAGCCCGCGCGGCAAGGTGCCCTGCCTGGAGACGGAGCAGGGTTTTATCAATGAAACCAACGTGATTCTCGAGTACCTCGAGGAGACCCAGGGTGGTAAACGTCTGTTGCCAGAGGACGCCTTCGAACGCGCTACCGTGCGTACCCTGACCAAGGAAATCGAGCTGTATATCGAGCTGCCGGCGCGCAGCTGCTACATGGAAGTATTCTTTGGCGGCAAGGTCGATCCGGTGCTCAAGGACAAGGCCAAGGCCGAGCTATTGGCTGGCGTGGCGACGCTGAAGCGGCATGGCAAGTTTGCCCCCTATGTTGCAGGCACTGAAATGACCATCGCCGATCTGATGTTCCTCTACAGCTTTGACCTGGCCTGTGCCGTGGCGAAGAAATTGTTCGCCACTGATCTGTTGGCGGATTGGCCGGAAGCTCAGGCACTGCTGAAGAAGCTCGGCGAGAATGCCAACGTGCAGAAGGTCGAAGCGGACAAGAATGCCGAGATGGCGGCGTTTATTGCGGCGGCGCGGGCGGCGAAGAAGTAAGGCTGCCGGCCTCAGCACGGCAGTATGCGGTGCTGAGGCCGGTCAACCGCGCTAAATCATATCCTCGAAGCGATCATCCTTGCGGAATACCAGCGGCTGGCGGAAGCCGGGGACGCGGATCTGCTCCGGGCTGAGCTCGATCTGCTGATCGTCGATCATGTTCTGCCCGAAGTTGTAGATGATGTCCAGTTGACCTTTCAGCGCACGCTGGTCGTAGGCCTGAGCGGCGCTGCGGGTGTGTTCGCGGCGG
>JAWOGT010000014.1:0-4331 GCA_046496585.1 Halopseudomonas sp. | reverse complement strand
CATCATCATCGGGTTAACGAAGATAATGTAGGCCATGGTCAGGAAGGTGGTCAGGCCGGCAATGATTTCGGTGCGCACGTTGGTGCCGTGGGCCGTGAGTTGAAACAACTTTTCCAACATGGAGGGGGGATCTCTGGTTGATAGGCCTGAAAAGCCGGGCATTGTAACGGAGTCACTGGCGTTGGTGAATTCTTCCTGACTTTATGTCAGGCTTGACAGCCCTTTTTTTAGCGGAGTAGCGCCATGAGCAACACTTTCGAGACCGATGAACAACGGGTCAGTTACGGTATTGGCCGGCAGATGGGTGATCAGCTGGGTAGCAGCAACATCCCGGATCTGAGCATTGATCTGGTAATGGCCGGTTTGCGCGATGCCTATACCCAGCAGCCCAGCCAGGTGGATGAGGCGGCGCTGCAGCAGGCGTTTGCCGGATTGCAGGCGAAGATGCAGGCCGCTGCCGAAGCCTCCGCGCTGGAAGAAGGCCAGGCCGGGGTGGATTTTCTACGCCAGAATACTCAGCGCCCAGGTGTGGTGACTCTGGAATCGGGTCTGCAGTACGAAATACTGACCGACGGCACCGGCGCCACGCCGCAGGCCAACTCTACCGTGCAAACGCATTATGAAGGCACGCTGATCAGCGGTGAAGAGTTCGACAGCTCCTACAAGCGCGGCCAGCCGGCGGAGTTCCCGGTTGGTGGGGTGATTGCCGGTTGGACTGAAGCATTGCAGTTGATGCAGGAAGGCGCCAAGTGGCGGCTGTTTATCCCGGCCGAGCTGGCCTACGGCGCTCGCGCAGCCGGCAGCATTCCGCCGCACAGCACCTTGATATTTGATATTGAGCTGCTGAAGGTGCTCTGAGACTCAGTAAGCGCGCTTTACCGCAAAGCGCGCGAGCTGTTCCAGCGAATCACGATAGATGGAGGGTGGCAGGCTCTGTAACAAGCGCACCGCTTCATCCGACTGCGCCTGGGCGAGCTGCGAGGTGTACTCCAGGCCGCCGGCATCACGCACTGCCTGCTGAATCGGCGCTATATCGTCAATACCGCCTTTCTGGATCGCCTTGCGCACCAGGGCAGCCTGTTCGGCGCTGCCTTCGCGCATGGTGTAGATCAACGGCAGGGTGGGTTTGCCCTCGGCCAGATCGTCACCGATATTCTTGCCCATCGCCTGCGCATTGCCGTCGTAATCCAGCACGTCATCGACCAGCTGAAAGGCGATGCCCAGCGCATTGCCATAACCGCGCAGGGCTTCGCTCTGAGCTGCCGGCGCGCCGGCCAGGAGCCCGGCACTGTGGGTGGAGGCTTCAAACAGCATGGCGGTCTTGCTGCGGATGACTTCCATATAAGTCGCTTCATCGGTGCTGGCGTCACGTATTTTCGACAGCTGCAGCACTTCGCCTTCGGCAATCACGTTGGTGGCGTTGGCCAATACCCGCATGATCTGCATGTCGCCCAGCTCAACCATCATTTCAAACGCGCGGGAATACAGAAAGTCGCCGACCAGCACGCTCGGGGCGTTGCCCCACAGGGCGTTGGCGGTACTGCGGCCGCGGCGCTGATCGGAGATGTCGACGACGTCATCGTGCAGCAAGGTGGCGGTATGCAGGAATTCGATAATGGCGGCCAGACTGTGCTGGCGCGCATCATCCAGGCCGCAGGCGCGGGCACTGAGCAGGACCACCAGCGGGCGCAGGCGTTTGCCACCGGCACCAATAATGTAGTGACCGATCTTTTCGACCAGAGGTACGCGGGAGTGAAGCTGGCGCATGATCAGCGCATTGACTTCCTCAAAATCCCCGTTGACCGCATCATAAAAAGGCAGGCTGGACATTAACTGCAGATTCCTTAAAGGTTGCGCGGCATGCTATGTGGCGGGCCTTGCGCTGTCAAGAAAATGGCTGTTTTCAGCCGCTTACACAAGGTGGCTGCAAGCCCGCCTCAAGGTATCAGCCAAGAGTGGTTAGCGCTTGCGTCGGGCTGCCTCTTTGCGTAGAATCTCCGCCCCTGAAAACCCGATTTACAGCATCCCTGTTTTAACAATGGCAAGGTAGGGTCCGATAGGCGGATCCACTTGCAGCCATGCCGACCACTAACCATTATACCTAAGCGTCGGGTGAGCAGGATTACGGAGAAAGCATAATGTACGCAGTGATTGTTACCGGTGGTAAGCAGTACAAGGTCACCGAAGGTGAATACCTGAGAGTAGAGAAGCTGGACGTGGAGACCGGTGCCAGCATCGATTTCGACCGCGTACTGCTGATCGGCAATGGCGACGACATCAGCATCGGCGCGCCGATTGTGGAAGGCGCCAAGGTGACTGCTGAAATCAGCGCCCATGGCCGTGGCGACAAGATCCGCATTATCAAGTTCCGTCGTCGTAAGCACCACATGAAGCGTCAGGGCCACCGTCAGTGGTACACCGAAATCAAGATTACCGGCATCTCTGCCTAAGCCCATTGAGGAGATAAACACCCATGGCACACAAAAAAGCAGGCGGTTCCACGCGCAACGGTCGCGATTCGGAATCCAAACGCCTTGGCGTTAAAATGTATGGCGGCCAGTCGATCATTCCTGGCAACATCATTGTTCGTCAGCGTGGCACTGAGTTCCATCCCGGCAAGAACGTCGGCATGGGCAAGGATCACACCCTGTTCGCGAAAGCGGCCGGCGTGATCAAGTTCGAAGTGAAGGGCAAGTTCGGTCGTCGCTACGTGAATGTCGTAGAAGCCTGATACTACCCTGGTTCGAAGAAGCCCTGTCTGACGACGGGGCTTTTTTGTTTGTCCTTTTTGTAGCAACCCTTAACCCATCCCGAATTGGGAGGGAGCTAGATGAAATTCGTTGATGAAGTATCCATCACGGTCAAGGCCGGCGATGGTGGCAATGGCTGCATGAGCTTTCGCCGGGAAAAATTCATTCCCAAGGGCGGGCCTGACGGTGGTGATGGTGGCGACGGCGGCTCGATCTATCTCGAAGTGGCCGACAACTACAACACCCTGGTGGATTACCGCTATAAGCGCCGCTTCAATGCCTTGCGTGGCCAGAACGGCAGCGGCAAGGATTGTACCGGCAGCAAGGGTGAGGACATGATCCTGCCCGTGCCGATCGGCACCACCGTGATTGATGCCGGTACCCAGGAAATCATCGGGGATTTGACCGAGCCTGGCCAGCGTTTGCTGGTCGCGCAGGGCGGTTTCCATGGTCTGGGCAACACCCGTTACAAGTCCAGTGTCAATCGTGCGCCGCGTCAGACCTCGAATGGCAGCCTGGGCGAGCAGCGTGATCTCAAGCTGGAACTGAAAGTACTGGCCGATGTGGGTTTGCTGGGTCTGCCGAACGCCGGCAAGAGCACCTTTATCCGCGCCGTGTCAGCGGCCAAGCCGAAAGTGGCGGACTATCCCTTTACCACCATGGTGCCGAACCTGGGCGTGGTCGATGTGGGTCAGTTGCGCAGCTTCGTGATCGCCGATATTCCCGGCGTGATCGCCGGTGCTGCCGAAGGCGCTGGGCTGGGTACGCGCTTTCTCAAGCACCTGTCGCGCACGCGGCTGTTGCTGCATATGGTCGACATGCTTCCGCCAGATGGCAGTGACCCGGTTGAAGCGATTGAAACCATCATCCATGAGCTGGGTAAATTCAGCCCGGCCCTGACCATGCGCGAGCGCTGGTTGGTGCTGAACAAGTGCGACCAGTTGCTGGAAGATGAGCAGCAGGCAGTGCTGGATGATGTGGTCGAGCGTTTGGAATGGGAAGGCCCGGTCTATGTCATCTCCGCTTCCGAGCATCAGGGCACTGATGAGCTGGCCAAGGACGTGATGAACTGGCTGGACGAGCGCAACCAGCGCATGCTCGACGATGAAGAGTATGCCGCCGAAGTCGCCGCCCTGGATCAGCAGATCGAGGACGAGGCGCGTGCGCACATCCAGGCGCTGGATGATCGCAAGGCGCTGCGCAAGCAGGGCTTGTTGGCTGACGACGAAGATGAAGATGACGACGACGAAGATGACGAAGATGGCCCGGAGGTCATTTACGTGCATTGATGGGGTTGTTTGATTCCGCGTCGCGCCGAGGCCGGCGCTCCCACCTGACAGTTGTTTTGGTCTTGCTGGGAGCGCCGGCCTCGGCGTGTGTGGGTATGCCGGGACTGCCTGTGGTGCCGCTTCCCGGGAGTGTCGAGTTCCATCTCGACATAACGGCGTCAGCCGCAGCACTGCTGGCCGAGATGGAGCTCGGCCTTCCCGGAACAGCGCTCCGCCCGCCAAGGCCTGTGATGCCGCCTCCTGGGAGTGTCGAGTTCCATCTCGGCATAACGGCGTCAGCTGCAGCACTGCT
>JAWOGT010000217.1:0-5166 GCA_046496585.1 Halopseudomonas sp. | reverse complement strand
GGTTGCCAGGGCTTGTGTTTGCCGTCGGACGCTCGTGCACTCGCGCGGTTTATGCCGACATCAGGTCGCGTGAACCGGGTCCATGCCACGCTCTGATTCAGGTGTTTGAGTCTGCTGGACACTTTTTGACGTGGAGCGAATTGACGCTCATCCAACCACTGAAAGAGGATGCCGTTATGCGTATAGCCAAGGATCAGATTCCCGCAAAAATCAATGTCCCGGGCGCCGTTGCGCGTGTCGCCAACGACTTCGGCGACGCGACCGGTTTTGGCACAATGGGCGGCGAATACTTCTCCCTGGGCGCAGGCACTGATATCGCGCCACTGCTCAAGGGCCTTGAGGGCGATGCCTGCCACGCGCCGCACTGGGGCTACATGATTTCCGGGGAGCTGGTAGTCACCTACATCAACGGCGAGGTCGACAGGTGCCAGGAGAATGACCTGTTTTACTGGCCGCCTGGCCATAGCGTACGCGCGGTCAAAGACGCCGAGGTCATTCTGTTCAGCCCGCAGCGCGAGCATGCCCTTGCTCTGGACCACATGCTCAAGGCGATGAAGGGCTGAGCCGGTCCCCGGCGAAGATAGGCACGAACGGCTGCGAATGCCCGCGCGAACGCGTGGCGATTGTGACAACCGGTTGCAGCGGACGGCCTACTGCGCGGCCCGCGGCTGAACCGCAGCGTTAGGCATTGATCAGGTTAAGGACAGGAGCTTCACTCTGAACAAGACCCTGAAGTGGCGCTTTTTCGTCAGCGCGGTGAGCGTTATCTGCGCAGGATCGCTTCTTCACTTTGCTTGGGAGTGGTCCGGTCGAAGTGCCGTCGTGGCTGTCTTCGCCGCGACGAACGAAAGTACCTGGGAGCACCTCAAACTCGCGTTCTGGCCCGCGCTCGCCCTGACGCCGATTCAGCGGATAATCTACGGCGCATTCCCTGGTTGGTCTCCGGCAACCGCCATCCGCTGCCTACTCCCATCGTTGCTTATTGTAGCGCTGTTCTATGGCTACACCGCGCTGTCAGGCAGTCACTACCTGGCGGCGGACCTCAGCATTTTTGCGCTTGCGATTGTCGCCGGAGAATTTCTCGGCCACGCTGCGCTCACGCGCGAATTCGGTTCAAAGGCCCGAACGGGGGCGTATGCCCTGCTTATTCTTGCGGCACTGCTGTTTTCAACACTGAGTTTCAGGCCACCGGACCTTTTCCTCTTTCATGTGCCACCTTCCACGTCGGCCGACGCGAGCTGAGAAATACATCAGTCAGCTTCGTTGCAGTGGCGCTGCCCGCCAAACAAGGGGCGCGGATCTGCTACTCTAAAATTCAGGTTTGTTCACCGCATCATGGGCGCTGGTCTTCATTACACTGCATCGGCACTTGTCGGGGCGCTGACCGCGGAGCAGGCCGTCATGTTGATTGTCAGGGATTCGGTGCCACAGTGTCCACGGCGAACCAGGCCAGTAAACGCGCTCCTAGTGGTCATTGCACGCCGGTCAACACGCGCTGTTTGTGGCGGCGGTATAGCGAAAAAGAAAGGAGAACCAAATGAACAAATTAATACCGGCAGTACTGATGCTCCTGCCAATAACACTGTCGGCCTACGCGGCCGAGGGTATGGTTAACGTTAAAAGTTCTTTCGGAATAAAAGAAACTGGGGACAGACTTGAAAATATTCTGATAGACAAAGGTATGACAATATTTAACAGAGTTAAACACTCCGAAGCCGCTATCAACGCAGGGGTGGAATTGCGAGAAACAGAGTTGATCATGTTTGGGAATCCTGAAGTAGGAAGTCCTCTTATGCAGTGCCAGCAGAGCGTTGCCATTGATCTGCCGCAAAAAGCGCTGATCTGGAAAGACAGTGAAGGCCGTATATGGATATCGTACAACGATCCAAGATACCTGGAAAAAAGGCACAATATCTCCGGCTGCGACGAAGTGATTTCAACAGTTGAGAAGGCGCTTGCCGGTATAGCAAAGGCTGCAGCAACTCAGTAGACAGCGGAAGTGGGGCCAGGTCTTGCCTTATGCCTTACCTTGGCAGTCATGCTGTTTCATAGAGAAAAACCGGCCAGCATGAATTCAACGACAATATGAAAAAACTCCTCGACAACAACCCGTTTATATTGATGGAAGCCGCCATCGTCGAGCCGCTGCGGCGTGCTGGAGAGGTCCGTCTGCATGCGTCTCTGGTAAACGCACCGTTAATCTATAATCCTGCGGCCAGAGACATCATGCGCGCGATCTACGTGGCGTACATGCGGCTGGCGCAGCGTGCACAGTTACCCCTTCTTGTTTGCACACCGACCTGGCGAGCTAATCACGCCAGGGTGCACGAGTCTGATGTCAGCAATAGTGTCAATGTTGACGCGGTCGCCTTTATGCGCGAACTTCGCGATTCAGAAGGCTATGGCGATGCCCTGGTGAAAATTGGCGGCATGATCGGATGCAAAAATGATTGCTATCAGCCAGAGGCAGGGTTGTCCGCTGTGGCGGCCGAGCATTTTCACGCCTGGCAAATCCAACAACTGAGCACGGCCGGCGTGGACTTCCTGATGGCCGAAACGCTGCCGAATGTGCAAGAAGCGCTCGGTATAGCAAAAGCAATGGCGGTAACCGATGTTCCGTACATTATCAGTTTTGTCATCTCCAGAGACGGCCGGGTACTCGATGGCTCTACCCTGAAGGCTGCCATTGATTTGATTGACTCAGGTACCCGTCGGCCGCCGCTTGGCTACATGATTAATTGTGCCCATCCGTCGTTCCTGTGTCCGGAACAACAGCCTGGCGAAATTTTCACCCGCTTAATCGGCTACCAGGCCAATGCGTCATCACTCGATCACTGTGATCTGGACAACGCCGATGAATTGCAGGTCGATGATGTCATTGCGTGGGGGCAGCTGATGTTAACGCTCAACAGCGCCTATGGGGTGAAGATACTAGGGGGATGTTGTGGCACCGGTGTCCGGCATTTGGAATACCTGGTAGACCATATGAAAGACTGACAAGCGCGTTAATCAGCGGCAAAGGAACGGACAAGGAGATCGGCCCCACGGGACATGCGAACGAATGAGGTGGCGTCGCGATGAAAGTGCAGGTTTTCAAAATATGGAACCGGGTTCACTCCAGCTTCTGGTTTCTGCCCGCAATCATGGCCGGTGGGGCGGTGGTGTTGGCCTTCGCAACCGTCGCTCTGGATACGCCGTTGACGGACTGGTTAACGCTTAACTGGGGTTGGACTTTCACCGGCGGCGCGGAGGGGGCGAGCTCCTTGCTGGGGGCCATCGCCGGATCGATGATCACCATCGCCGGGGTGGTTTTCTCAATGACCCTGGTCGCCCTGTCGCTCGCCTCGTCACAGCTCGGTCCGCGTCTGCTCCGCAATTTCATGCGCGACACCAAGACCCAAATGGTCCTCGGTACCTTTGTCGCTACTTTCCTGTACTGCTTGCTCGTTCTGCGTACTATCCGCCGCGCTGAAGAGATCCTCTTCGTGCCTCACCTGTCTGTCGCCCTCGGTGTGCTACTCGCGGTGGTGAGTGTGGGGGTGCTGATCTACTTCATTCATCATGTGTCAGTTGCAATCCAGGCCAACGAGATAGTGGCGCGGGTCGGAAAGGAGTTGATCGAGGAAATAGAACGGCTGTTTCCGCAAAGCACAGGACAGGGAACCTCTCGGACGGCGATGGAACCCCCCGACGCAGGGTTCCTCGACAGGTTCGATCGGGAAGCACGTCCGGTTGGCTCTGCCGGCGATGGCTATCTTCAGTTTGTCGATGGGGACGCCTTGATGGCGTTGGCCATGCAAGCCGATGTGGTTATTCGACTGGTGCGACGACCCGGTCACTATGTCGTTGCCACGCGCCCGCTAGCGCTGGTGTGGCCAGGAAACAGGGTAACCGATCAGCTGACGGATCGGGTCAATGCCGCGTTCGCCCTGGGTAACCAGCGTACGTCCGGCCAGGACATTGAGTTTGCGGTCAACCAGCTTGTCGAAATCGCGATACGAGCGCTCTCCCTTGGGGTTAATGACCCCTTCACTGCGATGACCTGTGTTGACCACCTGGGGTCGGCACTGTCACTTCTGGCTGGACGAGACATGCCGTCGCCTTATCGGCATGACTCTCAGGATCAGCTTCGGGTCATTACCCCTGTCTTCAGGTTCCCGGACGTCACGGACGCGGCATTCAACCAGATCCGCCAATATGGTGGTTCCAGCACCGCGGTGACTATCCGTCTGCTGGAAACCATTGCCGAGGTCGCGTGATCCGTACATCGACCAGAGGACCGCGCTGCGCTGTTACGTCACGCCAGGATGATCGCTCGAGGGGCCTGTGGCGGGTTGCCGGATGAGGAGGACCGCCAGGAGGTGGAAGAACGCTTTCAATCTGCGAGCCAATTGCTGAGCGAGTCGCCAGATTCTAACGTCTGAAATGCAGGTACTCAGCCAGCATGCCGATGCCCCCTTGGCCGGACCATTCACTGGTGCGGACGCGCGAGGCTCAGAGCCTTTTCTCCAGATACTCCAGCAGCTCGGCGACGCAGTGCATGCGGGCATAATCCTGATCTGGAATATTCACGCCCAGTCGTTTGTGCACCGCTGCCGCCAGGTTCAGGACGTCCATGGAATCCAGATCGTATTCGTCCTGTAAGTTGGCGTTGTCATCAAAGGCTGCCAGGTCGATGTCCGGTGCAATGCCGGACAGTTCTTCCAGTACCGCGTTGCGCAGTTCATCCCGATTCACAGTGCCTCCGGTTGCTGTAGCAGTTGTTCGATCTCGTTGAGGAACAGGGCGCCGAGGTGTCCATCGCAGACGCGGTGATCTGCGGCCAGTGTGATATCCACCGCCAGGCGCACGGCAACGCCGTCACCCACCGCCAGCGGGCGTCGGCGTGGGCGACCGATTCCGATCATGGCCACCTGCGGCGGGTAGATAACGCCATACACGGTGTCCACGCCGCGATCACCGAGGGCAGTGACAGTGGCGGTGCCGCCGGCCATCTCGGAGACGCGCAGCCCGCCACCGCGGGCGCGGCGTACCAGACCGCGAAGCTCGTGCATGAGTTCCGGCAGGGTCCGGGTGTCGGCACCCCTACTGGCCGGGGCCGCCAGGCCGCCGCCCGTCAGATGCACCGCCATGCCCAGATTGACCTGGCTCGCGGCTGTGAAGCTG
>JAWOGT010000167.1:0-3542 GCA_046496585.1 Halopseudomonas sp. | reverse complement strand
TCCGGGAACAGGAAGTCGCCGATAATATATTGGGTCCCCAGTATCAGACCGAACACGATCTGCCCGATGAAGAGGATGATGGCGAAGACAAAGTAGGGCTTTGCTTCCGCCTGACTAGCGTATTTCATGGCAATAATCCTTGCGTTATAGGTCCGGGGTCAGCATCAGCCTTCGTTGTTCGGTGGCCAGTTATTGGTATCGATACGCGAGGTCCAGATCAGGAACTGGGACAACGCGCGCGTCTCTTCGGCGGTCAGGTTGAATTGCGGCATTTTCCGCCGCCCTTCGATGGGTAGCGGCTGGGCTTGCATCCAGGCGCTGAAGAAGGCGTGGAAGGCTTCCTCGTTGTCCCCGCCGCGGCGCGGGAACACATTGCCCAGTTCGGGAGCGAAATACGCGCCCTCACCGAGCAAGGAATGGCAACCCACGCAATTGTTCTTCTCCCACAGCTCCTTGCCGTGGGCAACTTCTTCAGTCAACTGGTCACGGTTTTCGCGCTCGGGAATCGCGACCACCGTGTCCACGGTGAGGCCGACGAACAGCAGCATGAAAAACATGCCGCCGCCGTAGTAGATGTTGCGGGCCATGCCCTTGGTAAATCTTTCCGACATGATGTGATCCTCTTTTAGTTGGCAAATGCAGCGTGGCGGGTCGGCATCAGATGCTGCTGCGACGAAGCTCCGGGTTGTTGTGCTTGACATCGTTTTCATCTGCCGTCGCGCTGAAGTGCGCGCGGACGACATCGAGAATGGCGGCCTGGGTGGTCGGATCGTCGCTTAGCGGCTCGGCCAGACAGGCGGTGCACGCGGCCACCGGATCCATGCCGCTGAGCATCATGCGTGCGGTATGGATCAACAGCCGGGTGGACGGGGCTTCTTCCAGGTCGTGGGAACCCAGATGCCGCAGCGCAGCGCACAGCTGCACCAGCCGGGCGGCGGTGGCCGCGTCGATGGCGCTTTCGCTGATCAGGATCTCGGTCTCTGCGGCGGCATCCGGATAATCAAAACTCATGGCGACAAAACGTTGCCGGGTGCTGGGCTTGAGACCCTTGAGCAGGTTGCGGTAGCCCGGGTTATAGGACACCACCAGCATGAAATCCGGATGCGCCTGCAGACACTCGCCGGTCGCATCCAGTGGCAGGATGCGCCGGTCATCAGCCAACGGATGCAGGACCACGGTGGTGTCCTTGCGCGCCTCAATGATCTCGTCCAGGTAACAGATGGCCCCCTCGCGCACCGCGCGGGTCAGCGGGCCGTCCTGCCAGTAGGTGCCATCGCTGCCGATCAGGTGGCGGCCGACCAGGTCGGCGGTGGTCAGGTCGTCGTGGCAGGCCACGGTGTAGAGTTTGCGACCCAGCCGATCGGCCATATGCTGCACAAAGCGGGTCTTGCCGCAGCCGGTCGGACCCTTGATCAGGATCGGCAGACGGTGGCTGGCGGCATGCTCGAACACGTCGATTTCGTTACCGCTCGGCCGATAGTAGGACGTGCTCGTGTCCGGCTTGGCGGGTGATGCTATGGAGGTGAGGTTGGTCACGGCGGGAGCCCCTGTCAGTGTGAGTAACAGGTGTACTGCAAGCTCTGTGCCGAATTACAAGATACTGATTCTAATAAGAATTATATCGGTAGGGTAGTTTTAACCCGAGGTAGATCTGGTTGTTTGGACCTTGAATGGTAAAAAACACCATTCAAGGTCTGGGGGGGGTAAAGGCGCCGCAGCGGGCTGCAGCGCTGGCTTGCAGTTCAGAGGCTGATCGGTGCAATGATCGCTTCAATCAGGCGCGGCCCACGCTGCTGCATGGCCGCCTCGAACAATTGGTGGAATTCGTCGGCGCTGGTGGCGCGGTCAGCCTGCATGCCCATTCCCCGCGCGATGCTGGTCCAGTCCAGCGCGGGGTTGGACAGATCCAGCATCGACAGGGTCTTGGCGTTGGGCTCGCCGGCGCCGACCCGCGCCAACTCGACGTTGAGGATCGCATAGCTGCTGTTGTTGAGCAGGATCACGGTCACGTCGACCTGTTCGCGGACCATCGACCACAGCGCCTGGTTGGTGTACATGGCACTGCCGTCGGCTTGCAACGCGATGACTTTGCGATCGCTGCAGGCCAACGCCGCGCCGAGTGCCACCGGCAAGCCCTGGCCGATCGCGCCGCCGGTCAAGGTCAGCCAGTCATGGGGTTTGGCGCCCTGGGTCAGCAGATAAATACCCAGACTGGTGGTGACCCCTTCGTCGGACACAATCGCATTTTCGGGCATCAGCGCACCGATACTGCGGCCCAGGGTATCCATGTTCAGCACGCCGGTTTTAATCGGCAGCAGCATCGGCGCCTGGCGCGAGGTCGGCTCTGCCGGGGCATCCAGCTCACTGGCCAGGGCGCTCAGCGCCTGCAGCACAGCGTGGCGGTGTTCGGCCAGCGTCACTAGTGTGCAGTTGTCCGGCGCCAGCCAGCTGGCCTTGCCCGGATAGGCAAAGAAGGCCACCGGGGCCTTGCTGTCAACCAGGATCATCTGTTCGAAGGACTGCAAAAAGGCCTGGGCCTGCTCGGCGAAATACGGTAGCCGTTGTACCGGCACCCGGCCCGCACCGCGCTGTTGCCTGGCTGGAAAGGTTTCGCATATAAGCACCGCACCGGTCGCTGCGGCAATCCGCCCGGCGGCTTCCAGGGCATCGCTGCGCAGGGCGCGGCCGCCGAGAAACACGGCGGTGCGTTTGCCGTTACCGAGCAGGCCGGCCACCTCGGTGACCCGACGGCTGTCGACGCTGGCGGCGGGTTGTGGGGTTATGGCGCCAGCCGGCGTGCCAGCCGCATCCCAGGAACAGTCGGCGGGGGCAATCAGCGTGCTGATCTGCCCGCCGTTGGCATACGCCTGACTCACCGCTTCGGCGCCCTTGGCGCTCAACTCATCGGCGCTGGCGGCGATGCCGACCCAGGCCGAAGAGAGCATCGCGTGGCCCTGCAGATCGCTGGTCAGGGGCGCATCATATTGCAGGTGATAGGTGGCATGGTCGCCGACTATGTTGACCAGTGGCACGCCTGCCCGCCGAGCGTTGTGCTGGTTGGCCATGCTGTTGGAGAAACCCGAGCCCAGGTGCAGCAGCGTGGCCGCCGGTTTGTCGGTCATGCGCGCATAACCATCGGCAGCGCCGGTGACCACACCTTCATACAGGCACAGCACAGCGCGCACGCCGTCGGTATGGCCAATAGCCTGGACCAGATGCATTTCCGAGGTGCCGGGGTTGGCAAAACAGATATCCACACCGTTGGCCTTCAGGGTGTGCAGTAGGGCTTGGGCGCCATTCATGATTGAGACCTTTTGTGCAGGGATCGACCTCCTTACTATAGCCAGAGCCCGGCGCCGTGCAGTGTCAGCTGGGTTACAGTGCGTGGTTTTTTATTGCCTCCGGACGCGTCCATAACCACACGGCAACGCCGCACAGCAGCGCGGTGACGCCGAGCTGGAGCAGTAGCGCCGTCGGCGCCAGCCACAACAAGCTGGCACTGAAAAACATCATCGCCGAGGCCAGCCACTTGGCCCGGCGCG
>JAWOGT010000128.1:0-13199 GCA_046496585.1 Halopseudomonas sp. | reverse complement strand
GCCTGGATCTGGATACCCTGATCCACGAGGAAGGCACCGCGCAGATGGAAATCAACTTCCGTCACGGCGACCCGCTCCACCTGGCCGACCAGATCCTGGTATTCAAGCGCACCATGCGCGAAGCCGCGCTCAAGCATGATATGACCGCCACCTTTATGGCCAAGCCGATCACCAATGAGCCGGGCAGTGCGATGCATCTGCACCAGAGCATTATCGACCGCAAGACCGGCGACAACATTTTCTCCAATGAAGACGGCAGCATGAGCGAACTGTTCTTGCACCATATTGGCGGGCTGCAGCGCTATATACCCGAGGTGCTGCCGCTGTTCGCACCGAACGTGAACTCCTTCCGCCGTTTCCTGCCGGACACCTCAGCGCCGGTCAACGTGGAATGGGGCGAAGAAAACCGCACCGCGGGCCTGCGCGTACCCGATTCCACGCCACAGAACCGCCGCGTGGAAAACCGCCTGCCCGGCGCCGATGCCAACCCTTACATTGCCATCGCCGCCAGCCTGCTGTGTGGCTACCTGGGTATGGTCGGCAAGATGGACCCCTCCGCGCCAGTCAAGGGCCGCGCTTACGAGCGCCGCAACCTGCGCCTGCCGCTGACCCTCGAGTCCGCACTGGAGCGTATGGAGCAGTGTGCTGACGTGGAAGCCGTGCTGGGCAGCAAATTCTGCCGCGGCTACGTCGCCGTGAAGCGCGTCGAGCATGAGAACTACAAACGCGTGATCAGCTCATGGGAACGGGAGTTCCTGCTGCTCAGCGTCTGATTCAGCTTTATCCGAGCGCGCCCGCGCCGGGCGCCTTTCGAATGACGTCGGCAGGCGCATCCAGGCAGGCCGAAGGCAAGGAGTACCGCATGACCAACGAAACCCATTACAGCACCGCGCAACTGCAGGCCATGGATGCAGCGCATTATCTACATCCGTTTACCGACCACAAGGAACTCGGCGAGCGGGGTACGCGCATCATCGAGCGCGCCCAGGGCGTATACCTGTGGGACAGCGAGGGCAATCAGATCCTCGACGGCATGGCCGGATTGTGGTGCGTGAATATTGGTTATGGTCGTGCCGAGCTGGCCAACGCCGCCTACAAGCAAATGCTCGAGTTGCCGTACTACAACAGCTTCTTCCAGTGTGCCAATCCACCGGCGGTCAAACTGGCCACGGCGATTGCCGAGATCGCTCCGGCGCACATGAACCACGTATTCTTCACCGGCTCCGGTTCCGAATCCAACGATACGGTATTGCGCATGGTGCGTCGCTATTGGGACCTGAAAGGCCAGCCGACCAAGAAGACCATCATCAGCCGCATCAACGGCTATCACGGCTCGACCGTGGCCGGCGCCAGCCTCGGCGGCATGTCGGCCATGCATGAGCAGGGCGATCTGCCGATCCCCGGCATCGTGCATATTCCACAGCCTTACTGGTTTGCTGAGGGCGGCGATATGAGCCCGGACGAATTCGGGCTATGGGCCGCACAGCAACTGGAGGAAAAAATCCAGGAGCTTGGTGAAGACCAGGTCGCGGCCTTTATCGCCGAGCCGATTCAAGGTGCGGGCGGGGTGATCGTACCGCCAGTCACCTATTGGCCGGAGATCAAGCGCATTCTGGCTAAGTACGACATTTTGCTGGTGATGGATGAAGTGATCTGCGGCTTTGGTCGCACCGGCGAATGGTTTGGCAGCCAGTACTATGATCTCAAGCCCGATCTGATGTCGATCGCCAAGGGCATGACCTCCGGCTACCTGCCCATGGGCGGCGTCATCGTAGGGGATCGGGTGGCGCGGATGCTGATCGATCACGGCGGGGAATTTTTCCACGGCTACACTTACTCAGGTCACCCGGTAGCGGCGGCCGTGGGTCTGGAAAACCTGCGCATATTGCGCGACGAAAAAATTGTCGAGTATGTTAAACAGGAAGCGGCACCGTACTTGCAGAGTAAAATTGCCCAGTTGGCGGAACATCGTCTGGTGGGTGAAGTACGTGGCGTAGGCTTGCTCGGCGCGGTCGAGTTGGTCAGCGACAAGACTAGCCGTGCCCGCTTTGCCGAAAAAGGCGCAGCAGGTTCGATCTGCCGCGACATGTGCGTGCGTAACGGACTGGTGATGCGCGCGGTCGGTGACACCATGATCATGTCGCCGCCGCTGGTCATCAAACCCGCAGAGATTGATGAAATGGTCAGCAAGATCTGGCGCAGTCTGGATCTGACAGCCGAGCAACTGGGCGTTTAAACAACTCAGCGGCCGGGTCCGACCAAGCTTGGTAGCGCACCACGTTATGAAAACAAATGGAGAACTGTGATCATGATTAAACCGCTAGGCAAGACCCTGCTGGCCGCCGCCTGCAGCATAACCCTCAGCACACTGGCCTTCAGTGCCTTGGCGCAGGCCCAGGGCACGGTCAACGTGTACAACTGGTCGGACTATATTGCTGAAGACACCATTGCCAATTTCGAGAAGGAAACCGGCATCAAGGTGACCTACGACGTATTCGACAGCAATGAAGTGCTGGAAGCCAAATTGCTCTCTGGCAGCTCGGGGTTTGACATCGTGGTGCCGTCCAACCAGTTTCTCGGCAAGCAGATCAAGGCCGGCGCATTCAAACCGCTGGATCGCAGCAAACTGAAAAACTGGGACAATCTGGACCCCACGTTGCTCAAGGCGCTGGAAAACAATGATCCGGGTAACCAGTACGCGTTCCCCTATTTGTGGGGCACCACCGGCATCGGTTACAACGAAGCCAAGGTCAAGGCGGCGCTCGGTGAGGACGCCCCGGTGGACTCCTGGGATCTGGTCTTCAAGCCGGAGAATATCGAGAAACTCGCCGCCTGCGGTGTAGCTTTTCTGGATGCCCCGGCTGAAGTCATTCCTGCGGCGCTGTTCTATGCCGGCCTGGATCCCAATAGCACTGACGCCGATGACTATGCCCAGGCCGAAGCACTGATGCTGAGCATTCGCCCGCATATCACCTACTTCCATTCCTCGAAGTTTATTACCGATCTGGCCAATGGCGACATCTGCGTTGCGGTGGGCTGGTCCGGGGATATCCTGCAGGCGGCGGCGCGAGCGGAGGAGGCGCAAAACGGTGAAGTGGTCAAATATGCCATCCCCGAGGAAGGCGCACCCATGTGGTTTGACATGATGGTCATGCCGGTGGATGCCAAGAATGTCGATAACGCATACGCCTTCCTGGATTACATACTGCGCCCCGAGGTGATTGCCGAGGTCAGTAACTATGTAGCCTACGCCAATGGCAACAAGGCGTCCCTGGCGATGATCGACGACAGCGTATTGAATGATCCGGGCGTCTATCCGAGCGAGGAAACCTTGAATAAACTCTTCACGCTGGCCGAATTGCCCGCCAATATCGAGCGCGTGCGCACCCGCGCCTGGACCCGCATCAAGTCCGGCAGGTAGTCAGATTCGGCAGTACAGATGATTCAGAACCGGCTGGTGTCATACGGCGCCGGTCAACAGCAAAAAAACAGACCAGGCCCGCGGTGGGCTGGAGTCTGTCAAAGGAGACAACATGAAAATGCCAATGCACAAGACCCTGTTGGCGCTAGCCACGGCCAGCCTGTTCGGCGCTGCCGCCAGTGCGCATGCCGCCGGCGAGCTGAAAATCTATAACTGGTCGGACTATATTGCCGAAGACACCATTGCCAATTTCGAAAAGGAAACCGGCATCAAGGTGACCTATGACGTGTATGACTCCAACGAGGTGCTGGACGCACGCCTGCTGACCGGCCGCTCGGGCTTCGATATCGTCGTCCCGTCCAACCACTACCTGAGCAAGCAGATTCAGGCTGGCGTATACATGCAGCTGGACCACAGCAAACTGCCGAACATGAAGAACCTCAATCCAGCGCTGATGGATGACCTGGAAAGTGTTGATCCCGGCAGCAAGCACTCGGTCCCCTACCTGTGGGGCACCAATGGTATCGGTTACAACGTCGACAAGGTCACTGCCATTCTCGGTGAGGACGCGCCGCTCGACTCCTGGGACCTGGTGTTTGATCCGGAAGTGGCCAGCAAGCTTTCCAGCTGTGGTATCTCGATGCTCGATTCCGGCGACGAGATGCTCACCTCCGCGCTCAAATATCTGGACCTTGATCCGAACGACAACAATCCGGAAAACCTGAAGAAAGCCGAAGAGCTGCTGATGTCGGTACGTGGCTCGGTGACCTACTTCCACTCTTCACGTTACATCTCCGACCTGGCCAATGGTGAAATCTGTGTGGCTGTCGGTTATTCGGGCGACATCTTCCAGGCGGCCGACCGTGCCAACGAAGCGGAAAATAACGTCAATATTGCCTACACCATCCCCAAGGAAGGCACCCAGTTGTGGTTTGATATGCTCGCCATCCCCAAGGACGCACCGAATGCCGACAACGCCCACACCTTCATCAATTACATTCTGCAGCCAGAAGTGATCGCACCTATCACCGATTATGTTGCCTATGCCAACCCCAACAGCGCGGCTGACGAACTGGTGGACCCGGAGGTATTGGCAGACCCGGCCATCTATCCCAATGAGGACGTCATGGCCAACCTGTTCGTCGCCACACCCCGTCCGCTGGCCACCCAGCGCATCGTGACCCGTTCCTGGAACCGCATCAAATCCGGCCAGTAACTACCAGAGGGCTACCCTGGTAGCCCTTTCCAATACGCGTGAATAAAAGAAACCCCCGCCCCCGGTCGATCGGCCAGGGCGAAGCGGGTCCAGACAAGCAGTGAATGTGGAGAATACTATGGTGGGTGCAGCGGGAGCCATGAAACAGGCCATGGCCAAGGCAAAGCCGGACGAATTCGTTCGCATTGAGCGCGTCAGCAAACGCTTTGATGATGCGCTGGCGGTAGATGATGTAAGCCTGAGCATCAACCGCGGCGAGATATTTGCCCTGCTCGGCGGCTCCGGCTCCGGCAAATCCACACTGCTGCGCATTCTGGCCGGTTTTGAGCGGCCTTCCGAAGGCCGCGTGTTTCTCGACGGCCAGGATATAACCGATCTGCCGCCCTATGAACGGCCGATCAACATGATGTTTCAGTCCTATGCGCTGTTCCCGCACATGAGCGTAGAGCAGAACATTGCCTTTGGTCTCAAGCAGGACAAACTCAGCAAAGCCGAGATCAACGCCCGCGTAGCGGAGATGCTCAAGCTGGTGCATATGACCGAATATGCCAAGCGCAAGCCCAACCAGCTATCCGGTGGCCAGCGCCAGCGGGTGGCCCTGGCCCGCTCGCTGGCCAAAAGCCCCAAGGTATTGCTGCTCGATGAGCCTATGGGCGCGCTGGACAAGAAGCTGCGCTCGGAGATGCAGCTGGAACTGGTGGAGATCATCGAGCGAGTTGGCGTGACCTGCATCATGGTCACCCACGATCAGGAAGAGGCCATGACCATGGCCCAGCGTATCGCCATCATGCACCAGGGCTGGATCGCCCAGGTCGGCTCACCCATGGATATCTACGAAAGCCCGGCCAGCCGGCATGTTGCCGAGTTTATCGGCAGCGTGAATATCTTTGAAGGCGAGCTGACGGCGGACATGGAAGACCATGCCATCATCGAATGCGCCGAGCTGGACCGGCCGATTTATATTGGCCACGGCATCACCACCCGCGCTCAGGAGAAGAAAATCACCTATGCGCTGCGCCCGGAGAAGGTCTGGGTGAGCACCGAGAAGCCTGAACAGCAATACAACTGGGCACACGGCACCATCCACGACATCGCCTATCTGGGCGGCCACTCGGTGTTTTACATCAAGCTGGAAAGTGGTCATCTGGTGCAGACGTTTTTCGCCAATTCGGAGCGCCGCTTGCCGCGCATGACCTGGGAAGACAAGGTCTATATCAGTTGGGACGATGATGCGGGGGTCATATTGCACTCATGAACAAGCTGATCTCGCGCATCCTGCCCAGCGGACGCTTTTGGGTTATCAGCGTCCCCTATCTGTGGCTGTTCCTGTTCTTCCTGATGCCTTTTGCCATTGTGCTGAAGATCAGTTTTTCCGAAGCAGCCATTGCCATTCCGCCCTACCAGCCGCTGTTTGATTATGTCGAGCAGTCGCTGACCGTATTGGTCAACCTGGGCAACTATATTTTTCTTACCCAGGACTCGCTGTATCTGGCCGCTTATCTGGGCTCGCTGAAAGTGGCACTGATCTCGACGATCATCTGCCTGCTGCTTGGTTATCCAATGGCGCTGGCCATCGCCCGCGCCCCACGGGAAAAGCAGCTGGTCTACCTGCTGCTGGTGATGATGCCGACCTGGACCGCGATACTGATTCGCGTGTATGCCTGGATGGGCATCCTCAGCACCAACGGCCTGTTGAATAATCTGTTGATGTCGATCGGTGTCATTAGCTCGCCGATGCAGATTCTCAATACCAATACCGCGGTGTATATCGGCGTAGTTTATGCTTATCTGCCGTTTATGGTGTTGCCCCTGTACGCCAATCTGGTCAAGCATGATCACACCCTGCTTGAGGCCGCGATGGATCTGGGCGCAGGCAAGCTCAAGGCGTTCTGGAAGATTACCGTGCCGCTGTCGAAAACCGGCATTATTGCCGGCTGCATGCTGGTCTTCATTCCGGTGGTCGGTGAATTTGTCATTCCCGAACTGCTCGGCGGGCCGGAGACGCTGATGATCGGCAAGGTACTCTGGCAGGAGTTCTTCAACAACCGCGACTGGCCGGTCGCCTCGGCCCTGGCCATTGTCATGCTGGCGATCCTGCTGATCCCGATCATCCTGTTTCACTACAACCAGTCCAGGGCCATGGAGAAGAACGCATGAAAAATCGCTTCGCGTACTCCACCATCATGCTCTGGGTCGGCCTGGCGTTTATCTACATTCCCATGGTCATCCTGGTTATCTACTCGTTCAATGCGTCCCGACTGGTCACCGTCTGGGGCGGCTGGTCGATACACTGGTACGTCGGCCTGCTGGACAACACCCAGCTGATGAATGCAGTCAAGCGCAGCCTGCAGATTGCCTTTTATACCGCCTGTGCGGCGGTGGCGCTGGGCACGCTGGCGGCCTTCGTCATGACCCGCATCAAGCGCTTTCGCGGGCGCACGCTGTTTTCCGGGCTGGTTACCGCGCCACTGGTCATGCCCGAGGTCATTACCGGTCTGTCCTTGCTGCTGCTATTCGTGGCCATGGCCCAGTTGATTGGCTGGCCAGCCGAGCGCGGCATCATGACCATCTGGATCGCGCACACCACCTTCTGTACCGCGTATGTCGCCATCATCGTCAGCGGCCGGCTCGGTGAACTCGATCAGTCCATCGAAGAGGCCGCCATGGACCTCGGCGCGCCGCCGTGGAAAACCTTCCTGCTGATCACCGTACCGATGATTGCGCCCTCCATCGCGGCCGGCTGGTTACTGTCGTTCACCCTGTCGCTGGACGATCTGGTCCTCGCCAGCTTCGTGTCCGGCCCGGGGGCCACTACATTGCCGATGGAAGTGTTCTCGGCAGTGCGCTTGGGCGTCAAGCCCGAAATCAATGCCATCGCCAGTGTGATTCTGTTCGCGGTAGCGCTGTTCACGCTGCTGGCCTGGTTCCTAGTGCGCAGCGCCGACAAACGCAGCCGCCAGCCTGTGCCGGAAGACGACAATCACGTCACCTGGCAGGCGGCAATCAACAGCCGCAAACACTGAATGAACCGGCAAATCAGGCTAGGATCAGGGTAGGATAGTCGCTAGAAATAGCCGCTTGAGATAGTCGCTTGAATACGCACAACAGCCGATGGAGAAACAAACGTGTCCAGCCTGGTTCCTGAGATTGACCCCGATGGCCTGCTCGAATATTCCGTAGTGTTCACCGATCGCTCGCTGAACCACATGTCCGGCACCTTTCAGCAGGTCATGCGCGATATTTCCAGCACCCTCAAGCACGTCTACCAGGCCGCGGCAGTCGCTGTGGTTCCGGGCGGCGGCACCTATGGCATGGAGGCGGTAGCCCGCCAGTTTGCCCAGGATCAGCGCTGCCTGGTGATCCGCAATGGCTGGTTCAGCTATCGCTGGTCGCAGATCTTCGCCATGGGGGGTATTCCAGCGGAAGAAATCGTGCTCAAGGCCCGGAAAACCGGCAGTGATGCTCAAAGCCCCTTTGCACCTGCGGCGATCGAAGATGTCGTTGCCCAGATCCATAGCAGCAAGCCGGCACTGGTGTTTGCTGCGCATGTGGAAACGGCGGCCGGCATCATCCTGCCGGATGACTATTTGCGCGCCGTCGCCGACGCGGTGCACGAGGCCGGAGGCTTGTTCGTGCTTGACTGTATCGCCTCGGGCTGCGTCTGGGTCGACATGCAGGCCTGCGGCGTCGACGTACTGATCAGCGCCCCGCAGAAGGGCTGGAGCTCATCGCCGGGCAGCGCGCTGGTGATGCTCAGCCCCTTGGCTCTGCAACGCATCGAAGGCACGACCAGCAGCAGCTTCGCCTGTGACCTGAAGAAGTGGCTGACTATCATGCGCGCCTATGAAAACGGCGGCCATGCCTACCATGCGACCCTGCCCACCGATGCCCTCAAGCAGTTTCGCGATACCATGCTGGAAACCCGTGACTACGGCCTGGCCAAGGTCAAGCAAGAACAGCTCGAGCTGGGCACCGCGGTACGCGCGCTATTCAAGGAAAAGGGCTTTGCCAGCGTGGCCGCGGCAGGCTTTGAAGCACCCGGCGTGGTGGTCAGCTATACCAGCGATGACAGTATCCAGAACGGCAAGGCGTTCAGCGCCCTCGGCCTGCAAACCGCCGCGGGCGTGCCGCTGATGTGCGACGAACCGGCCGACTTCAAAAGCTTCCGGGTCGGGCTGTTCGGCTTGGACAAGCTACACAATATCGAGCGCACGCTCAACCACCTGCGCAAGGCACTGGAAGCGCTGTAAAGCAGCTGCAAGCCTCAAGCTACAAGCGGCAAGCGGCAAGCAGTATGTGCAGATATAGCTAGCTGCGCTTGATCAGGACTGGATCGGTCTGCTTGAAGCTTGAAGCTTGCGGCTTGGAGCTTGGAGCTTGCGACTTACTGCTTGTCGCTTGTCTGGACCATGATCTCTTCCATCTTCAGCCCGGTCAGGCCATGGATGGTCTTCCACAGATAGACCAGGATCAGCACCATCATGATCATCGAGGGAATCGCGATCATCGGGTAGCTGACCAGCGTCATGCGCCCCAGTTCTTCGTTGAACGCCTGGGTGCCGGCCGGGCTGACCACGATCCACTTGGCGACAATGAAGTTCATCACCGCGGAGAAAAAGAAGGTGCCTGCAAGAAGATAGGTGGCCTTGAGCAAACGCTGCTCGAACACTTCGACCAGGCCGCGCTCGGCAAGGCGATCGTGGATCAGCTCCACATTCAGCACCTTCTTGTTGTACAGAATGCTGCGGATCAGCGGGAAGCGGGTACGGGTCGAGATCAACACGGCCAGGCCAATGACCCCGGGTACGGCGGCTTCTTTAATCGCCAGCCACTGCGGGTCGAGCTTCAGCAAGCCGATGCCGCCGGTGAGGAACACACTGACCACCCCGAGCATCGCGATGAAATTGAATTTGCGATAGCGGATCAGCTCGAACAAGCCCCAGCCCAGCGGAAAGGCCAGCGCCAGAATCAGTGCCTGGCTGGCGCCCAGATGGTCCTCACCACTGAGCTTCATCAATATTACTGACGGAATCAGGATGCTGACCAGCAGGTCGATCATCGGCCGTGGCTTGTGTTGCGGCCGATCTTGCGGTGTGTGTTGCGGAGTATGCGGACGGGTGTCGGTCATGGGCAATCAACAGCGCTCTTCAGAGTGTGCGGGCATGATACACGGCTGCAGCCGACGGACTCCAATTGATCCGATCGCTAACCAGCCGATCCGTCAAACAGCCGAGATGATGGTCCAGGCCAGATAGCCGGTGTAGCCGACGTAGACCAGCAGCAAACCGCTGCCTTCCAGGCGGTTGATGCGGCCCAGCCGCTCCTTGAAGGTAAAGCCCATCAGCAGCAGGCCCAGTGTCAGGGCAAACATCACCACCCAGTCGCGGTACAGTACCACCGAGTCCACCGCCATCGGCGCGATGCCTGCCGCAATGCCGACCACCGCCAGGGTATTGAACAGACCCGAGCCAATCACATTGCCCAGCGCCAGATCATGCTCATTCTTGCGAATCGCCACCAACGCCGAGGCCAGCTCGGGAAGCGAGGTGCCAACCGCGACAATGGTCAGACCGATCACCAGGTCACTGACGCCCAGGCTCTGGGCGATATACACCGCGCCCCAGACCAGGATGCGTGAGCTGATGACCAGCAGTACCAAGCCCACGACCAGCCAGATCAGCGCGGTGCGCAGCGGCATGGCGTTGTCCTTGAGCTCCTGGTCGTAATCGCTCTCCAGCTTATCGCCACGGCTACGCAGCCCCTGGTAGATCGACCAGCCCATCAGGACAAAGAACACCGCAATCAGCACCCAGGCATCGTTGCGGCTGAGCTGCCCGTCAAGCAGCTGATAGCCGGCCAGCAGCGTAATGCCGAGCAGAATAGGCAGCTCCTTGCGGACCACCTGGGAATGCACATTGATCGGACTGATCAGCGCGACCAAACCAATGATCAGCGCAATATTGGTGATGTTCGAGCCATAGGCATTACCCAGAGCCAATCCTGGATTGCCCTGGGATGCGGCCAGCGCCGACACCACCATTTCCGGGGCAGAGGTACCAAAACCGATAATCAGCATACCGACCAGCAGCGGCGGCATGCCGAAATGCGTTGCCGTGGCCGAGGCGCCACCGACAAATTTATCCGCACTCCAGACCAGCAGAATCAGTCCAGCGAGGATCGCAGCGGCTGCCAGAAGCATGATGAGCTATACCTTGAAATATTTCGGGCGGTCATTATGGTGCAAAGGCCGCCGCAGGACTAGCGCTTCAGCCAGCTTGTTGCTGCCGTTGGCGCTCTTCGTCAACCAGCTCCTTTTTGGACAGTTTACCCACCGGAGTCTTGGGTAAGGCGTCACGAATCTCCATGGCCTGCAGCCGTTCATGCTTGCCCAGCCGCGGCTCGAGGAAGACCTGCAGTGCAGCAAAATCAAACGCCTCGGCGCCGGCCTTGAGCTTGATAAAGGCCTTCGGTGCCTGACCACGATAGGGATCATCCACACCAATGACGGACACTTCTTCCACCGCCGCGTGTTCGTAAATCGCTTCCTCAATGGTGCGCGGATAGACGTTATAGCCGCTGCACAGGATCATGTCCTTGGTCCGATCAACGATATACACCCAGCCGTCCGCGTCCATATAGCCGACATCGCCGGTGCGCAGAAATCCGTCGGCGGTCATGGCTTCGGCCGTGGCATCCGGGCGCTTCCAGTAGCCCGCCGTCACGTTAGGACCGGCGATGCAGACCTCACCCTTTTCACCGGCCGGCAACTCGCCAGCGCTGCCATCGAGGGCCATGATCTTGATCCGTGAGCCCGGCACCGGCAAACCACAGGAGCCCGGATGCGGCTCGGCCTCCTTGGGCGTAAAGGTGCCGCTGGTGGTGGTTTCAGTCATGCCCCAGCCCTCGCGCAGGGCGCAGCCGGCCACCTCCTGATAACGCTGTTGCACATCCAGAGGCAAAGGTGCGCCGCCAGAATTGCACATTTTCAACGAGGTCAGATCCAGCTCGCGGGTCAGCGGGTGGGCCAACAGCCCGATAAACATGGTCGGCACACCGGGAAAGGTGGTGATACGGCTGTTATGGATCTCGCGCAACACGCTTTCGGCATCGAAGCGCGGATGCAAATAGACCTCAGCGGCGAGCCGCAGACTGAACAGCATATTGATCATCAATGCATAGATATGGAAAGGTGGCAACACCGCCAGCACCCGCTCTTGCCCCGGTTGCAATGAGCTGTCAAGAATCGACTGAAGCTGCGCGCAGGAACTGGTCAGGTTGCCGTGGGTGAGCATGGCGCCCTTGGGCGCCCCGGTGGTCCCGCCGGTGTACTGCAACACGGCCAGCGCGCTATTGGGGTCATCCAGCGGATACGCCTGATACGCCCCGGCATTCGCCAGCAGGCTGGCAAAGCGCTGGCAGCGCGCACTGGTCTCGACGGCAACAGACGGACCCAGCAGGCCGGCCTGCTGTTCGCTGACCGGCCCACAGAACTCGGTCAAATCGCCCACCACCAGCGACTGCAGGCGCGTGGTCTCGAGCAGAGCGAGCATCTTGGGGTAAAACGCGGCCAGATCCAGGGTCACCATGACGTCGGTCTGACTGTCTTCGATCTTGTGCGCCAGCGTGCGCTCGGCATCCAGCGGCGAGTAGTTGACCACGGTGCCACCGGCACGCAGCACGCCGAGGAAGGTAATGAAATAATGCGGGCAGTTGGGCAAATAGATGCCCACATGCACGCCGGGACCTACGCCGAGTGTCTGCAGGCCACAGGCAAAGCGGGTAACCAGCTCATCAAGCTGCCGATAGGTCATCTTGTGGCCGAGAAAATCGATGGCCGGATTGTCAGGGAACTCAGCCACCGCGGCTGCCAGCAACGCATAGACCGGACCCGCCGGTAACGGCGCATCCCAGCGCACGGCCTCAGGGTAGGATTTCAACCAGCGCATTTCGGATTCCACAGCCGACGTCTCCTTCAGATACTGTTGTTATAGTCGTCAACCTAACGCCAGATTGGCTCGACGAACATGCAAATCCATTGCAGATATATCAGGTCATACTCTTTGACTGCTTTGGCAACGCTGTTTTGCCTTATAGCCCCTTGCTCCCCGGCGTCGGCACAGGCTATACAGAGCACCTAATAATAACCCCTGTCGAGAGCTGTTATGCGCAAGCGCCTGGTTCCTGCACTTATCGTTCTGGTTGGCATCGCCGGCTTTGTCCTGCTCAAGGTCACTCGCTCGGTGCCAGACCCCGTTACACCCCAAGAGCGTAGCTGGCGGGTCGAGGTCATGGACATCCAGCCCGCGGCGTTGCAGCCCAGCCTGACGCTGTACGGCCAGCTGGAATCGCCCCGCCGCTTCACCGTAGTGGCGCCGCTGGCCGGTCGCATCGGCGAATTGTCCGTACGCGATGGCCAGACCGTAGAGCAAGGCGCCTTGCTGGTGGCCCTGGACGATGACGACATTATTCCGCGGGTCAAGCAGGCCGAAGCTGACCTGGCCGACGCCCAGGCACAACTGCTCAGCGAAAAGCTCAACCACCGTAACGACCAGCAGGCCCTGG
>JAWOGT010000096.1:0-3036 GCA_046496585.1 Halopseudomonas sp. | reverse complement strand
CGCGCCGGGTCAGTTCATACTCCACGCCCATGGCTTCCAGATGTTCGGCAATATAGCGCACGATGCCGTCGGTGAAGCCGGTCGGGCAGGGGATGGCGAGCATTTCCAATAAGGTGCGCTCAAGAAATTCCATGTTCGGTCCGGGAAAATTCTGGGTCATGCGTTGCTCCGTACGGGTGCGTGCAGCCGCTTCAGGTATGGGCGCGGCTGAGCGGAAACAGCAGGTCGATAAAGCGTTCCGCGGTGGGCTGCGGCTCGTGATTGGCCAGGCCGGGACGCTCATTGACCTCGATAATTACGTAGCCCGGCTGGTCCGCTTCGGGGACCAGCATGTCGAGCCCGGCGACCGGTATTTCCAGTGCCTTGGCGGCGTCGATGGCGGCCTGCTTGAGGGCCGGGTCAAGTTTGCCGGTGACGTCCACCAGCGTGCCGCCAGTGTGCAGATTGGCCGTGCGCCGCACAAACAACGGCTTGCCCTGAGGTAGTACATCATCCAGATTCAAGCCCTGGGCTTCAACTGTTCGGCGGGTTTCTGCATCCAGCGGAATACAGCTTTCACCGTGCGTGGCGCTCTGCCGTCGACGACTTTGCTTTTCGATCAGTTGGGTCAGGGTTTTCACGCCATCGCCACAGACCTCCGCGGGGCGCCGAATGGCGGCGGCCACGACCTCATAGTTGATCACCAGCACGCGCAGATCCTGACCCGGGTGATAACTTTCCAGCAGTACTTCACTGTCGAATTGGCGCGCGGCGGCAATCGCGGCTTGCAGCGACTCGGTATCGCGAATATCCACAGCCACGCCTTGACCCTGTTCACCGTTATTGGGCTTGACCACCAGCGCGCCCTGTTCTGCCAGAAACGCCGCATTATCTTCGGCGTCAGCGGCTATGCGGAACTGCGGTGTGCTCAGGCCCTGCCGCTGCAGGGCGCGATGGGTCAGCTGCTTGTCCTGGCACAGGGTCATGCTGATCGAGCTGGTCAGGTCGCTGAGTGATTCGCGGCAACGTATCCGGCGACCGCCCTGGGTGAGGCTGAACAGGCCGGCGGTGGCGTCAAGGATAATCACCTCGATGCCTCGGCGGCGTGCCTCGAGGGTGATGATCCGGGCGTAGGGGTTCAGATCCTGGTCTTCATCGGGGCCTATAAACAGGGCCTGGTTGATACTGTTCTTGCGCTTGAGGGCAAAGGTGCGCAGTTTGCGGAAACCCAGCTTGCGATACAGTGCCTTGGCCTGCTGGTTGTCGTGCAGCACCGACAGGTCGAGGTAGGCGCAGGTGCGGCTCATGAAATATTCAATCAGGTGGCGGACCAGGCTTTCGCCGACGCCGAAGCGCTGGGTGCCGCTGTCCACCGCCAGGCACCAGAGGCTCGAGCCCTGCTCAGGATCGGCAAAGGCTTTCTGGTGGTTCAGGCCCATCACTGTGCCGATCACCTCGCCGCTGTCCTCGTCTTCAGCCAGCCAGTAAACCGGCCCACCGGATTCTCGAGGGGTGATCTTGTCCGGCTCGAGGCAGGCCATATTCTGCATCTTGTACAGTTGGTTGATGGCTTGCCAATCGGCTGCGCCGTGGGGATGGCGCAGCTGGAAGCCCTGGGCGCTGTGCTGCGCCGGCCGATAATCGCTGAACCACAGGCGCAGGGTATCGGAGGGGTCGAGAAACAGCTGTTGCGGCGCAAAAGACAGGACTACCTGCGGGTCGGCGACGTAGAGCGCGATGTCGCGCTCACCGGGCAGTTCGGCCAGCAGCGTATCGGCGAGCAAACGATAATCGGAGAAAGTCTGACCGAAGAGCAGCCTGCCCCAGCCACAATGCACCGCAACATCAGCCGCCGCGCCAGTGGTCGTGCCCTGTTGGGCATGACTGGCACGCAGGCTCTCGTAGGTGGGCGCGTGACCGCGCAACAGGCGTTGTTGGTCGGGTGGCATGGGTCTGGGCATGGGTGTGTTTCCTTAAAGATTGTGGGCATCGAGCCACAAACCCAACATCGCTAACTGCCACAGTTTGGAGCCGCGCAGCGGCGTGATGTGCGCCTTGGGATCGCTGAGCAAGGTATCGACATAATCAGGATTGAACAGGCCGCGTTCCCTGGCGCGCTGGCTGATCAGCGACTCCTTGACCCAGTCCAGCGTTGAGCCTTGCAGATATTTCAATCCGGGCACGGGAAAATAGCCCTTGGGTCGGTCGATCACGGCCGCGGGAATGACCTTGCGCGAGGCTTCCTTGAGCACATACTTGCCGCCGTCTGGCAGCTTGAAGCGGCCGGGCACTCTGGCCGCCAGTTCCACGACTTCATGGTCCAGGAAGGGCACGCGCGCCTCAAGGCCCCAGGCCATGGTCATGTTGTCGGCGCGCTTGACCGGGTCATCGACCAGCATCACCGTGGTGTCCATGCGCAGTGCCTTGTCCAGCCCGCTGCGGGCACCCGGCTGGGCAAAATGCTGGCGGATAAACTCGCCGGCGTAGTCGTGTGTGGCCCAGCCTGGACTGACGGTTTGCTGATACTCGGCAAAACTGCGATCCATAAATGCCTGCTGGTAGGCAGCGACTGGATCGGCAGCCTGATCGACCTGCGGATACCAGTGGTAACCGGCAAAAATCTCGTCCGCGCCCTGGCCGCTCTGCACCACCTTGCAGTGCTTGCTGACCTCGCGCGACAGCAGATAAAAAGCAATGCAGTCATGACTGACCATCGGCTCATCCATCGCGCCAATGGCACTGGGCAGGTGCGCAATGATGTCCTGTTCGGGGATCATCAACTGGTGATGCTCGGTGGCGAAGTGCGCGGCGATCAGATCGGAATACTGGAACTCGTTGCCGGCCTCGCCATGCACGTCAGCAAAACCGATTGAGAAGGTCTGCAGTTGTTCCGCGCCCGCTTCACGCAGCAGGCCGACCAGCAGGCTGGAATCGACACCGCCGGAGAGCAGCACGCCGACCGGGACATCGGCGACCATGCGCCGCTTGACGGCACGGCGCAACGTTTCAAGGAGCAGATCGGACCAGTGCGTCGTGGACAGGGAACTGTCCTGTTCG
>JAWOGT010000064.1:0-7372 GCA_046496585.1 Halopseudomonas sp. | reverse complement strand
CGACCAGCCATCCGCTGGACGATGGCAATGCCGATATTGTCGGCATCGATTATCCGGACCTGGTAACAGATTGCCGCGCTGGCGATGAGTTGCTGCTGGATGACGGGCGGGTAGTGCTGCGGGTGGACAGCGTCGGCACCGATGAAGTGCGCTGCACCGTGACGGCCGGCGGCCCGCTGTCCAACCACAAGGGGATCAACCGTCGCGGAGGCGGTCTGTCTGCCGCCGCACTGACGGACAAGGACAGGTTCGATATCACCGTCGCCGCCGAGTTGCAGATGGAATACGTAGCGGTGTCTTTCCCGCGGGATGCGGCCGACATGCATCTGGCGCGCAAGCTGCTGAAAGAGTCCAACTCCCAGGCCTGGTTGGTCGCCAAGATCGAGCGCGCTGAAGCGGTGGCTGATCAGGCCACGCTCGACGGCCTGATCCTCGCCAGTGATGCCGTCATGGTTGCGCGTGGCGATCTGGGGGTGGAAATCGGCGATGCCGAGCTGGTCGGTATACAAAAGCTGATCATCAGTCGTGCTCGCAAGCAGAACAAGGCGGTGATCACCGCGACGCAAATGATGGAATCGATGATCAGCAGTCCCCTGCCGACCCGCGCCGAAGTCTCGGATGTGGCCAATGCCGCGCTGGACTACACCGATGCGGTCATGCTCTCTGCAGAAACCGCCGCCGGCGCCTTTCCGGTAGAGGCGGTAGAGGCCATGGACCGGGTCTGCCGTGGAGCGGAAAAACACCCGACCAGCCAGCACTCCAGCCATCGGGTCGGCCAGGTATTCGAGCGTTGCGACCAGAGCATTGCCCTGGCTGCGATGTATACCGGCAATCATTTTCCCGGCGTCACCGCGATCATCAGTCTGACGGAAAGCGGCTATACCCCGCTGATCATGTCGCGCATCCGATCCCACCTGCCGATTTTTGCGCTATCGCCGAATGCCGGCACACTGGGCCGGGTTGCCCTGCTGCGTGGCGTGCAGGGTATCCATTTCAATCCCGCGGAAATCACCGCAAGCGACGTCAATCAGGCGGCAGTCAACTGCCTGCTCGAGCGTGGCCACGTGAAAGTCGGTGACTGGGTCATTCTGACCAAGGGCGATGTGTATAACTCCCGCGGCGGTACCAACTCCATGAAACTGTTGCACGTCGGCGAACAACTGGTCTGACCGCCGCTGGCTTGCGCTTCTTCAGCGTCGCGCAAGCCATCCCCAGACCACACAGCCCCTGGCCCCGACTCCTCTGCAGACTAACACCCAACGCCAAGCCAACTGGTCTGACCAGTTAGAACTCCCTCGGTTAAAACCCGGCGCTTCAAATCTAATTCCTTGATTAAAAATGACTTTAATCATCACACCGGCAGCTCATTGAAAATAACTGGTCCTACCAGACAGATAACGCCTAGACCTGCGCAACCGGCAGTAGCACTATTCGCCTGTTATAAACTACGCTGCAATTGATTGCGCAAACCGTATAAAAAAAATAAGGGAAATCCACATGAGTCAAACGCTCCTGTCTCTGCTCGCATTTTTTCCTCTGCTTCTGGCCGGTATCCTGTTGGTGGGATTCCGTTGGCCAGCGAGGCATGCAATGCCTGTTGTCTTCGTCGTCACCGTGATCATTGCCCTGTTCGCCTGGGACATGACGGTTGTGCGCGTGATCGCCTCCAGCCTTCAGGGCCTGGTCCTCACCGCATCCATCCTGTGGATCATCTTCGGCGCTATCCTGCTGCTCAACACGCTCAAGCATTCCGGCGGCATTCTGGCGATCCGCAAGGGTTTTTCCGGGATCAGCCCTGACCGGCGCGTGCAGGCAATTATCGTAACCTGGCTGTTCGGTTGCTTTATTGAAGGCGCCTCCGGCTTCGGTACCCCCGCCGCCGTTGCCGCTCCGCTAATGGTCGCACTGGGTTTCCCTGCCGTAGCCGCTGTGGTGGTCGGCATGATGGTGCAATCCACGCCGGTATCCTTTGGCGCTGTCGGTACGCCGATGGTGGTTGGCGTCGGTGGCGGACTGGACCAGGCCTCCATTGGTGCGCAATTGGCTGTCGTCGGTTCTGACTGGGACAGCTTCTTCCAGTTGATCGTGTCGCAAGTGGCGATCATGCACGCGATCGTCGGTGTACTGATGCCGCTGTTCATGGTCATGGTCATGGTGCGCTTTTTCGGCAAGAACAAGTCCTGGGCTGAAGGCTTTCAGATCGCGCCCTTTGCGATCTTTGCCGCATTCGCCTTCGTCATCCCCTATGCCCTGGCTGGCGTCTTTCTCGGGCCGGAATTCCCCTCGATGATCGGTGGTCTGGTAGGTTTGGCCATCGTGATACCGGCCGCCAAGGCGGGCTTTCTGATTCCCAAGCAGAGCTGGGATTTTGCCGATCCGAAAGAGTGGCCTGCCGAGTGGATGGGCAGCATCCAGATGAAACTCGATGATGTCGCTGGCAAACGTCCGATAGCGATCTGGATGGCCTGGCTACCCTACGTGCTGCTCGCTGCATTGCTGGTCTTCTCGCGTACCAACGCCACGGCCAAGGCCGCACTGAACTCCATCAGCGTACGTTTTACCAACATCATGGGTGAAGCCGGTGTGTCGAGCAGCTTCGAACCGCTGTATCTGCCGGGCGGCATTCTGGTGATGGTGGTGATCCTGACTTACTTCCTGCACCGCATGTCGTTCAAAGAACTGAAGCACGCCTTCGGCGAGTCGACCAACACCATTCTCGGCGCAGGCTTTGTGCTGATATTTACCATCCCGATGGTGCGTATCCTGATCAATTCCGGCGTCAATATGTCTGACCTGCCGTCCATGCCGGTGGCAATGGCTGCAGCGGTGGCGTCCTCGGTCGGCGGCGTCTATCCGCTGTTTGCGCCGCTGGTCGGTGCGCTGGGCGCCTTTATTGCCGGCTCCAATACCGCGTCCAACCTGATGCTCTCACAGTTCCAGTTCAATACGGCTGAACTCCTGGGTATCTCGGGTGCGGTGATTGTCGCGGCGCAGTTAGTCGGCGCGGCGGCAGGCAACATGATCGCCATCCACAACGTGGTGGCGGCCTCGGCGACTGTGGGTCTGTTGGGACGCGAGGGCATCACCCTGCGCAAAACCATCCTGCCGACTATCTACTACGTCACCGCAGCGGGCATTCTGACCATGCTCGCGGTTTACGTCTTCGGTATAGGTGACCCGCTATCCGCGGCGGGCCTGACCACTACCGGCAACTAAACCGGCGACTCGGGCAAGCACCGGCAGGGTTGGCAGCTGCATCGTCAATCCTGTCTGTGCCACCCTGCCGGTGCCAGCCTTGTTCCCTGCCAGCGCCGTCAATGCCAACCCTCCAGGCGCATGGTGGCACGCTCCAAACGCAGTTCTTCGGTTTCGATATCGCGCAGGTTGTCCCTGATGCTGTGGATATGATCCACCGCCGCACGCTTGGCCTGGATCGGCAGACGTTCCATGACGGCATGATGCAGCCGCGCATGCTGGCGATCGAGCTGACGCTTGTGGTCCGGACGGTGGTAGAGATTCTTCACCGAGGCAAACACCGAACTCAACAGCAAGCTGGTAAGGGATTGCAAGGTATGCACCAGTACCGGGTTATGCGACGCATCGCAGATCGCCAGATGGAAGGCATGATCAAGCTTGGCCAGGGTTTCCGGGTCGCGAGCCGGACCCGTGGTATGCGCTGCGAGCATTTCATCATAACGCCGCTGAATCAGTACAAAATCCGCATCGGTGCCGCGCAAGGCAGCCAGCCGCGCCGACTCGCCTTCCAGCAGCGCACGCACTTCGAGCAAATCAAACAGCGTACGCGGATGATTATTGAACAGGTGCATCATCGGCGTCTCGTCCCGGTTGCCCATCAGGCTGGCCACATAGGAGCCACGCCCCTGCTCAGTCCTGATCAGCCCCCTGCCACGCAGCACTTTCAATCCCTCGCGCAGGGCACTGCGGGAAATCCCCAGCTTTTCACATTGCAGCCGTTCCGAGGGCAGCACCTGGCCCATTTTCAATACGCCGTCGGCGATCAATTTTTCAATCCGGTCAGCGACCACATCACCCACCTGACGTCGTTCCGCCACACGCTCAACCATACCACCACCTCTGTCAATGCAACTGGTCATACCAGATTAGAGGTAGCTAGCCGACAAATCCACTACAAACCAACCGCTCCTGCTATAGCTGGTTTACAGGGCACAAATTATTTCAATTCGCCGAAAGAACTGGTCATACCAGTGGCTTTTTTGCTGGACGATCCTGCAGCAAACGCCCAGTATTCAGTGAATTTGCTGGTCTGTGGCCATCAACAAGACAAAAGGTGAGATCTGATGAACCTTCTCTATGACGAAAAGCTCGACGGTCCTCTGCCCGCCGTGGATAGAGGCGCCTTGATCGAAGCGCTACGCCAGAGCCTGCCGGACCTGACTGTGCTGCACGAGCGCGAAGACCTGCAGCCGTTCGAGTGCGACGGGCTGGCGGCTTACCGTATTCTGCCGATGCTGGTAGTCATACCCGATACCGTCGAGCAGGTGCAGGCCTTTATGAAAATCTGCCACCAGCGCCAGGTTCCGGTGGTCGCGCGCGGCGCCGGCACCGGCCTATCCGGTGGCGCACTGCCGCTGGAAGGCGGTGTGCTGCTGGTCCTGGCGCGACTGAAAACCATCCTTGAGGTGAACCCCGAAGGTCGCTTCGCCCGCGTCCAGCCGGGTGTACGCAACCTGGCCATTTCCGAGGCCGCCGCGCCCTATCAGCTCTACTACGCTCCGGACCCTTCCTCGCAGATTGCCTGCTCGATTGGCGGCAATGTGGCAGAAAATGCCGGTGGCGTGCACTGCCTGAAATACGGACTGACCGTGCACAACCTGCTGAAGCTGGAGATCGTTACCGTTGAAGGCGAGCGCATGACGCTCGGTTCCGATGCCCTCGACAGTGCCGGCTTTGATCTGATGGCGCTGTTTACCGGCTCCGAAGGCATGCTCGGCATTGTTGTCGAAGTCACGGTCAAGCTGCTGCCGCGCCCGCAGGTCGCCAAGGTGCTGATGGCCAGCTTTGATGACGTCGGCAAGGCCGGCAAGGCGGTGGGTGACATCATTTCCGCGGGCATCATCCCCGGTGGCCTGGAAATGATGGACGGGCTGGCTATCCAGGCGGCTGAAGACTTCATTCATGCCGGCTATCCGGTCGACGCCAAGGCGATTTTGCTGTGTGAACTGGACGGCGTCGAAGCAGACGTACACGACGAATGCGAGCGCGTGCGCGCCGTGCTGGAAAACAGTGGCGCCACGGCAATCAGCCTGGCCAAGGATGACGCCGAGCGTGCGCTGTTCTGGGCCGGCCGCAAGAACGCCTTCCCTGCCGTGGGACGCATTTCGCCGGATTACTATTGCATGGATGGCACCATCCCGCGCCGCGAGTTGCCCAGAGTACTGCAGGGTATTGCCGACCTGTCGGCCGAATACGACCTGCGCGTGGCCAACGTGTTCCACGCCGGCGATGGCAATATGCACCCGCTGATCCTGTTCGATGCCAACAAGGAAGGCGAGCTGGAGCGCGCCGAAGCCATCGGCGGCAAGATTCTCGAACTGTGCGTGGCCGTGGGTGGCTCGATCACCGGCGAGCACGGCGTTGGCCGGGAGAAGATCAATCAGATGTGCTCGCAGTTCAATGATGATGAGCTGTTGACTTTCCATGCGGTCAAAGCCGCATTCGACCCTGACGGCCTGCTCAACCCGGGCAAGAATATCCCGACGTTGAACCGCTGCGCCGAATTTGGCGCCATGCATATCCATAACGGAAAGCTGCCTTTCCCCGAGCTGGAGCGCTTTTGATGACAGCTACCCACACCCACGCCCCGCGCCCCGGCGATCGCGCTGCCTCCGAGGCCGAACTGCAACTGCAACAGCAGGTGCTTGAGGCCCTGCAGAGCAAAACGCCGCTGGCGATCCAGGGCGCTGGCAGCAAGGCTTTCCTCGGTCGGCCGGTCACTGGCCAGGTACTCGATACCCGCGCCCATAGCGGCATCGTCAATTATGATCCGACCGAGCTGGTGGTGAGCGTGCGCAGCGGCACGCCGCTGGTCGAACTGCTGCACGCGCTGGATCAACAGGGCCAGATGCTGCCCTGCGAACCGCCGACCTTTGCCGGCACAGCCACCGTCGGCGGCATGGTCGCCGCTGGCCTGTCAGGACCGCGGCGCCCCTGGTCGGGCTCGGTGCGCGACTTCGTGCTGGGCACCAAGGTGATTACCGGGCACGGCAAGTTGATGCGTTTCGGTGGTGAAGTGATGAAAAACGTCGCCGGTTACGACCTGTCACGCTTGATGGCCGGTAGCCATGGCCTGCTCGGGGTGCTTACCGAAGTGTCGATGAAAGTCCTCCCCAAACCGGTCAATACCCAGCACCTGAGCCTGGAGTTGTCCGCGGAGAAAGCCCTGTTGAAGCTCGCCGAGTGGGGTCAGCAACCGATTCCGATTACCGCCGCCTGCCATATCGACGGGCGCCTGCAGTTGCGTCTGGAGGGCGGGCTCGGTTCGGTTCGCGCCGCCGCTGAACGGATTGGCGGTGAGCCGCTGGACGCGGCGTTCTGGTCCCAGCTCAACGAACAGCACCTGGCCTTTTTCAAAGACCCCAGGCCGCTGTGGCGACTCTCACTACCGGCCGTCACGCCGGCACTGACGTTACCCGGCGACGCGCTGCTGGATTGGGGCGGCAGCCAGCGCTGGCTGAAAAGCGACACGGCCGCGAGCGATATTCAGGCCCTGGCCAGTCAGTATGGCGGCCACGCCACCTGTTATACCGCGGGCGTCACCGACAGCCCGTTCCAGCCGTTGGCGCCCTTGCTCGCGCATTATCACCGCCGACTCAAGGCGCAGCTGGATCCCCAGGGCATCTTCAACCCTGGACGTAGCTATGCTGAACTTTAAACCTGGGCTGAATTATCAAACTGGGCCGCGCTTTGAGACAAGAGAATAAAATATGCAAACCAATCTAACCGAACAGGCGCGCAAGCTGCCGCGTGCCGAAGAAGCGGAAAGCATCCTGCGCTCCTGTGTACACTGCGGCTTCTGCAATGCCACCTGCCCTACCTATCAACTGCTCGGTGATGAGCGCGATGGCCCACGTGGGCGGATTTATCTGATCAAGGCCTTTCTTGAAGGCGAGGCGACTACCCGGGAAACCCAGATTCATCTGGATCAGTGCCTGAGCTGTCGCAACTGCGAGACCACCTGCCCGTCAGGGGTGAAGTATCACACCTTGCTGGATATTGGCCGGGAGGCCATGGCCGCCGAGATTGAACGACCGTTACAGGAGCGTGTACTGCGCTCTGCCCTGCGTACGGTGGTACCCAATGCCGGCACCTTCAAGGCACTGCTCAAAGCCGG
>JAWOGT010000060.1:0-4908 GCA_046496585.1 Halopseudomonas sp. | reverse complement strand
CGCGCCGGTCAGTGGATTAGCCGGTAAGAAAGACGAGCTGCCATGAAGGCGGCCTATCACATCATCAGGAGATGACTTTTCAATGTTTAAAAAAACACTGTTTGCGGCGCTGGTATCTGGCGTAATGATTTCTGGCGTCCAGGCCGCTGATGTTCAGCCCAGTGGTTATTTGTTCGGTAATATTGGACAGTCCGATGCCGATGCATCGAAATTTGGCAATGCGTTGGATGCAGCAGCAGCTGATATCGCATTCGTAGCGGGTATCGATGGCGGCTCTTCATTCGATGAGAAAGACTCCGCGTTCAAAATCGGTGCAGGTATCCAACTGAACCACTATGTGGCTGTGGAGTTTCAGTATATAGATCTGGGCGAAATTTCTTACAAAGCAAATGGCGGTAATAGCCTCGGGGATACCGGTACATTGAAAGCCTCTGCTGGAACCGACGGTTTCGGCATGAACTTGGTTGGTACGCTACCGTTTGATCGGTTCAAGCTGTTTGGTAAAGTGGGTTATCACAAGCTGAAAACTGACGCAAAATTGGGTATCGATCTGAGTTCGGCAGGAGGACTGCAGTTCAGCGATGAAGCCAAGGACGATACGACCGAATGGGTTAACTCCCTCGGCATAGGCGCTTCGTATGCCTTCACTCCGATGGTTGAGCTGGTCGCGGAATACGAGCGGTACAGCGATGTAGCTGACGAATACGATGTCGACTTCGCCTCTATCGGTCTACGCTACAACTTCTGATTGGTATGCGTAACAAAAAAGCCGGGGCTTGTGCCCCGGTTTTTTGCTTTCTGGCTTTCTGGCTTTCCAGGCTTACGGCGTTACCGGCTCGATAATCGCAAAGTTGGCGGGCGGTTCCTCAATCAGTTGCAGCAGGCTGAAAAAGGCTTTGGGGTCGCCTGTCACGCTAATGTCGCCGGCCTTGACCGCGTCAGGGAAGGTCAGTTGGCGCAGCAGAATGCGGTCCAGCGTGCCGCGGGTCATGCTGACACTGGCGTCGGGATTGTCCGCCTGACTGCTTGCGCGATAGGTCAAGGTCGAGTTCTGCAGGTTCAGGCGGTACTGCTCGTCGATATCGGTCAGCGTCCAGTTGATCACCAGCTGTTGCCCCTCGGCTTTTTCCGCATTCAGGCGCACGGCCATAAGATCGAAGAACATGCCGGCTTGCAATGCCTGTAACAGGTCCGGGGACAGCGCATTGCCACGCCTGGGTTCAGCCGGGCCCTGCCGCAACTCCTGGGCACCGGTCAGGTAGGCGCCGCGCCAGGTGCCCGCTTCGGCCTGATAACCGAGCTGCTCCAGGGCATCGGCGCCCAGTTCTCGCGCGGCCTGATTGCCGGGCTCGGCAAATACCGCCTGGCTCATCACCCAGGCCACCCAGCGGTATTCACCCTGGGCAAAATCCGCGCGTGCCTGCTCCAGCACCTTGTCCATGCCGCCCATATAGCTGATGGTTTTGCTCGCATTCTGTTGCGGGGGCAGGGGATCCAGATTGGCTGGGTTGGCGTCATACCAGCCCATATAGCGCTGATAGATGGCCCGTGCATTATGCTTCAAGGTGCCGTAGTAGCCGCGGGCGTACCACTGCTGATCCAGGCTGTTTGGCAGCTTGATATTCTCTGCGATGTCACCTGGCAGTTGGCCCTTGTTCATCATCCGCACCGACTGATCATGGATGAATTTGTACAGATCACGCTGCACGCCGAGAAAGTGCTGCGCCTCCTCGCGCTGCCAGATCGGCCAGTGGTGCTGGGCGATGAGGATGTCGGTACGCTCACCAAACCGGGCCAGTGCCTTGTCAATGTAGTGCGACCAGGCGCTGGCATCGCGAATCGCGGCGCCGCGAATGGTGTAGATATTGTGCAGATGCTGGCTGGTGATTTCCGCGGTATTGAGGACCTTGAACTGCGGAAAATACATCATCATCTCCGATTCGGCCTCGGTACCGTGGGCCATCTGGAATTCGATATCGATGCCATCGATGCTCAGCGTGGCGTCGTCCGGCACCGTATCGGTGGGCGCGATCAAGGTCAACGGCCCACTGGCCAGCGCCTTGCCCAGACCGGTATCGACGTGCCCGCGTTCGCCTGGGGGCAACTGTGCACCAAATTGATAGGTGGCACGGCGGCTCATGGCATTACCGGCGATTACGTTCTCTGCTACCGCGTGCTGCATAAAGCCGTAAGGAGCATAGACCTTGACCTTGCCCGCGCGCACATCGGCCTCATCAATCACGCCTTTGACGCCGCCGAAGTGATCGGCGTGGTTGTGGGTATAGAGCACGGCGACCACCGGCTTTTCCGGCCGGTTCTGGTAGTACAGCTGCAGGCCGGCCCTGGCGGTGGCCGGAGTCAGCAACGGGTCAATGATGATCAGGCCGGTCTGGCCCTCGATGATGGTCATGTTGGCCAGGTCCATACCGCGAATCTGGTACATGCCTTCGGTGACTTCGAACAGGCCATGGATCGCGTTCAGCTGGGCCTGGCGCCAGAGGCTGGGGTTGACCGTATCCGGTGCCGGCTGGCCATTCAAGAAGGCATAGGCGGCCATGTTCCAGGCCAGCTGGCCTTCGCTATCGATGACCTTGCCTTGTGGCCAGGCGGCAATAAAGCCGCGCTGGGCATCATCAAAGGCCTGCGTGTTGGCAAAGGGCAGGGCGTCCAGAACGGCCTTGTTGTGTTCAATGGTGTAAGACTCGGCCGCCTTGGGTTCCGCCAAAGCGGTCAAGGTGCAGCTCGCGGTCAGAATACTGGTCAGTAGCAGTGGGCGATATCGCATGGGTGATGGACTCCAGCATGGTTGTTATCAGTGGGGACTCAATCCTGTGGATGACTATAAAAGTAGCCGCTGTCATATATCCAATGCATTTTAGCTGTCTTATCAATGCGCTTTCCGCATGGAAAAGGGTCGGGGGTAAACGGTCTTGAAATCTGTAGCCAAGTTGCCACACTAGGCCGTTATGCTCGAAAGCCGGTTGGGCTGGCCAGGTGTTGCATTTTTCCTCGAAGCCTTGCCCCCTTTAACCTATAATCGCCCGTTTTCTCGACGCCGGGCACTTCCCGGATGATCGGTACCGACCAGAGGGGTAGGACTCACGTGATCAACACGCCGTATTACCTGATCGACAAGAGCAAGCTGCTGCGCAATCTGGAAAAGATTGCCTATGTGCGCGAACACTCCGGCGCCAAGGCCTTGCTGGCGCTGAAGTGCTTCGCCACCTGGTCGGTCTTCGATCTGATGCAGCAGTATATGGACGGCACCACCTCCTCGTCGCTGTATGAGGTCAAGCTCGGGCGTCTGAAGTTTGGCGGTGAGACCCATGCCTACAGCGTTGCCTATGGTGATGATGAAATCGAGGAAGTACTGGCGCATTCGGACAAGATCATCTTCAACTCGATCAGTCAGCTCGAGCGCTTTGCCGATGCGTCCGCTCTGCATGTGCGCGGCCTGCGGCTGAATCCGGGCGTCAGCAGCTCAGAGTTTCTGATCGCCGATCCATCGCGGCCGTTCAGCCGGCTTGGCGAGTGGGATGCGGCCAAGATCGCCGATGTGATCGATCAGGTTTCCGGCTTCATGATTCATAACAATTGTGAGAACAGTGATTTTGGCCTGTTCGACCAGATGCTCGGTCAGATTGAAGAGCGGTTTGGTGAGTTGCTGGAGCAGGTCGAGTGGGTCAGCCTGGGTGGCGGCATTCATTTTACCGGTGAAGGTTATCCGCTGGATGCGTTCTGCGAGCGGCTTAAGCGTTTTGCCGAGCGTTACGGGGTGCAGGTGTATCTTGAGCCCGGCGAGGCGGCGATCACCATGAGCACCTCGCTGGAAGTGTCAGTGCTCGATACCCTGTATAACGGCAAGCAACTGGCGGTGGTCGACAGTTCCATCGAAGCGCATATGCTTGATCTGCTGATCTACCGCCAACCGGCGAAGATGGAGCCCTGCGCGGGTGAACATGAGTATATGGTCTGCGGTAAATCCTGCCTGGCGGGCGATATCTTCGGCGAGTTCCGCTTCGACAAACCGCTGAAGATCGGTGATCGACTGTCATTTATCGATGCCGCCGGTTACACCATGGTCAAGAAGAACTGGTTCAATGGCGTGAAGATGCCATCGATTGTCGTCCGCCAGCTGGACGGCGAGATTGAGCTGGTCCGCGAGTTCGGCTTCGAAGACTTTGTCAACGGCCTCTCCTGAGGCCTTTAATCCAGCCTTTTCCAAGGAGGCGTTGCGAGGAAGAGACATGAAGAAAAACGTTCTGATTATTGGTGCCGGTGGTGTTGCCCAAGTGGTCGCGCACAAGTGTGCCCAGCATAACGATGTGCTGGGTAACCTTCATATTGCTTCACGTACCCTGGAAAAGTGCCATCAGCTGGTCGATAGTGTACGGGAAAAGGGCAGCCTCAAGGTGGCCGGGGAATTGCAGGCGCATGCGCTGGATGCCCTTGATATCGAGGCCACCAAGGCGCTGATTGCCAAGACACGGTCGCAAATCGTCATCAATGTGGGATCGGCTTTCGTCAATATGTCCGTACTCCAGGCCTGCATCGAAACCGGCGCGGCCTACCTGGATACCGCAATCCATGAAGATCCAAGCCAGATTTGCGAAACTCCGCCATGGTACGCCAACTACGAATGGAAGCGCCGCGAGCTGTGCGAGGCCAATGGCATCACCGCCATCCTGGGTGTCGGCTTTGATCCGGGTGTAGTCAATGCCTACGCCGCGCTGGCAGTCAGCGACTACTTCGATAGCGTCAGCGATATCGACATCATCGATATCAATGCCGGCAGCCACGGTAAGTACTTTGCTACCAACTTTGATCCGGAGATCAACTTCCGCGAGTTTACCGGCACCGTCTGGTCCTGGCAGAACAGCCAATGGGTCAGCAACAAGATGTTCGAGG
>JAWOGT010000035.1:0-3376 GCA_046496585.1 Halopseudomonas sp. | reverse complement strand
ACCCGGATCAGCTTTTGGTCGAGAACCGGTAGCCGGTGCCGCGTACGGTTTGCACCAGGTGCTCGTACTGGCTGCCCAGTGCCTTGCGCAGTCGCCGGATATGGACATCCACGGTGCGCTCTTCCACGTAAACGTTGCCGCCCCAGACCTGGTCCAATAGCTGGCCCCGAGTATAGGCGCGCTCCTGATGGGTCATGAAGAATTGCAGCAGGCGGTATTCGGTCGGGCCCATATCTGCAGGCCGGTCATCGATGGTTACCCGATGGCTGGCCGGGTCCAGGTGCAGGCCGTTGATTTCAATCGGGGCATCGTTATCAGCGGGCCCGGCACGGCGCAGCACGGCCTTCAGGCGGGCGACCAATTCGCGCGGGGAAAAGGGTTTGGTGATGTAATCATCGGCACCCATTTCCAATCCCTGGATCTTGTTGTCTTCCTCACCCTTGGCCGTGAGCATGACGATCGGGATTTCCGCGGTCATCTCGTTACGCTTGAGGCGCCTGGCCAGCTCGATACCGGTGGTGCCCGGCAACATCCAGTCGAGCAGGATCAGATCCGGTTGCTTGTCGATAATGCACGCATGCGCCTGCTGGGTGTTTTCTGCTTCGATACACTCATAGCCCGCCATTTCCAGCGCTACCGCGATCATTTCCCGAATCGGAGCTTCATCATCGACGATCAGTATGGTCTTGCCTGCCATGGTATTGCCATCCCGTTACATGCGTTTGGTATGCGCCGATTAGATAACACTTTTGTTGCAGTTGTGTGACGCCGGGATGGCGAGGCAGTTAAATCGGCGCGCCGGGCGGTCTAGTCTGCCGGGCCAGCCAAACCAAAGTGCAGCGCCAGGCCAATGAACACCAGCATGCCGACCCAATGATTGGACAGAAAGGCCCGCAGGCAGGCGTGCGGATCACGATCGCGGATCAACCACTGTTGCCAGGCAAACCCCAGCAGCATGCCGACCAGACCCAGATAGAAGAATAGACCCAGCTCGAAGCGGCTGCCGACCAGCAGCAGGCACACCAGTGTCAGCCCCTGTAACAGGCCAATGACGGCGCGATCCGCCTCGCCGAAGAGGATCGCCGTGGATTTCACCCCGATCTGCAGATCGTCTTCACGGTCACACATGGCGTATTGGGTATCGTAGGCCACGGTCCACAGCAAATTGGCGATATACACTAGCCAGAGCAGCATCGGCAGGCTATTGGTCTGAGCCGCAAAGGCCATGGGGATGGCCCAGGAAAAGGCCGCCCCCAACACCAGTTGCGGGTAGAAGGTAAAGCGCTTGCAGAACGGGTAGATGGCCGCCAGCGCCAACCCGGCAAAAGACAGTGCGATGGTCAGGCCGTTGGTAGCCAGCACCAGCGCAGCGCTGATCCCGACCAGGATGCCGAAGGTCAGCAGCGCTTCCTTGGCGCTGATCCGCCCGGTGGCCAGCGGGCGCTTGCGGGTGCGGCTGACGTGAGCGTCGATCTCGCGGTCGGCATAATCATTGATGACGCAGCCGGCGGCGCGCATGAAGATCACCCCGAGGACAAACACCACCAGCACGCGCAGATCCGGCACGCCTTCGGCCGCCAACCACAGCGCCCAGAGGGTCGGCCAGAGCAGCAGGTAGGTACCAATGGGCCGATCCAGGCGCATCAGCTGAAAGAAGTCAGTTGCCCGTGGATGCAGGCGTGCTAGCGCATTGTTGATAAAACCGGGCACAAATGAACTCCTGTGGTTAAGTGATTCAGGCCTGCGGCCAGCCGGGTAAAAAGACTTCGCAGACCAGCAACTGCAGTTGGCCGTCACTGAAATGCGAGCGGCGCGCCCAACAATTTGCCGCCTGTTCACGCCAGGGTGATGGCAGCCAGGCGGCGGGATAACGGCTGATCTGCAGCGGCCCGCGGCTAACCGCGGGGTTGCTGAATAGTAACAGGCCGAGACTGTTGCTACCCAGGCTCTGCAGATCGATAGCCGACGCATCCACCGCGGCCAGGGGTGCCACACTGCGGGCAAACACACGCGGCGCCCCGCCGGTGTGCAGCAACACTTCGCGGACCCACACCGGCTCGCCGGGTAACACGCCCAGGGCCTGCGCTTCATCTTCACGGGCTGGCTGGCTGCGTTGGGTCAGCAGCTCGACGCGAAAATCGTTGGAGCCGGCCGCGGTCAGGCGCAAGGTCAGCGAGCCTTGATCGCACAACCAGTCCAGCAACCCGCCGCCCGGGGGCTGCGGATGCTGGTCGGCGGGGTACCAGTGCGGCGGTTGGCCCATGGCGGGCGTGGGTGGTATCGGTGGCAAAGTCACAAGGTGAACCGGGTCTCTAGGGATGGATCAGCAGACTGTGGATCAGGCGCTCAAGATTAGCATGAATACAGCGTGTTACGCTGGCATGGGGCAGTCTTGGCCTTGCTGGGCATTTACGGTAGTGTCTGCACCAGTCTCCTTTAACCATCGCGGGTAGCAGCATGAAGAAGTGGCAATGTGTGGTCTGTGGTTTTATCTATGATGAGGCTGAGGGCTGGCCAGATGACGGCATTGCTGCCGGCACGGCCTGGGAAGATGTGCCCGCAGACTGGCAGTGCCCAGACTGCGGCGTCGGCAAGGAAGATTTTGAAATGATCGAGATTGGCTGAACAATCCCCAGCGCTACAGGAGTTATGCCGTGTCGGACGATCCATCAAGCAAAGCACCCCTGATCATTCTGGGCACCGGTCTGGCCGGCTACAATCTGGCCCGGGAGTGGCGCAAGCTCGACAGCCAGCGTGAACTGGTACTGGTGACCGCCGACGATGGCCGCTTTTACTCCAAGCCGTTGCTGTCCACCGGCTTTGCCAAAGGCAAAGAGGCTGACGAGCTGGGCATGCAGGATGCGCAAAGCATGGCCGCGCAGCTTAACGCACGCGTGTTGACGGGTGTGCACGTGACGGGCATCGACCGCCTGAACAAAACGCTGCTCCACGCCGACGGCCAACTGGCCTACAGCGAACTGGTGCTGGCCTGCGGAGCCCATGCCCGACAACTGCCGGACGTGGCGGCAATGGGTGAACGGCTGTTGTCGATCAACAACCTGCAGGAGTATGCACGCTTTCGCCGCGCGCTGGCCGGCAAGCAACAGGTGCTGATTATCGGTGCAGGGCTGATCGGCAGCGAATTTGCCAACGACCTGGCCAGCGCCGGCATGCAGGTGCAGGTGGTTGCGCCAGATGCTCAACTGATGCCTGGCCTGGTTCCACCCCAGGCAGCGGCAGCGGTCCAGGCCGGGCTCGAGGCGTTGGGCGTGCACTTTAACCTGGGCCAGCGCTGGCCAGGTCATTGGCAAATTCGCTGCCAATCAGTCCTGCACCGATAATCAGCACCTGTTGCTTGCCGGCCAGCGCGCGGCGA